>JBKBTB010000213.1:0-3243 GCA_046291015.1 Exilispira sp.
TTGATAATTTTAATAAAAGTTAATTGATACAATTAATAATTGATACAATTAATAAAGGAATGATAAAATAATTATGGATATTTTGGATGAATTAAAAAAACTAAATTCGTTTATTAACACATATCAATCAGGTGATCTATTAAAACAAATTGATATTAAAAACTCAATATTATCTTTGATAGAAAAAATAAAATCTATAGATAGCATAAATAATCTATCCTTTATCCAGTCAATAATAAAAATACTCGAAGAAAAATGTAAGAATAAATTTTTTGAAGAAGAAATTTTATTTATAAAAGAATTATTCAATTTAATTATAAATATTATTGAAAAAAAATTAAAATATAAAGAATTTATCAATTTATTAGACAATTTAGATGATAAATTTAGTAATCTTTTTACAAAAGAATCTTATAAAGAATTCATAGATACAATTGGTGAAAATATATTAAAAATTGATATTGAATCAAAAAATAATAAACTAAATGAACAAAATGAACAGATCATTATTGATGATCTTGTCGATGATTCTGCACTTCTGGCTCAATTTGCATCAGAGGCAGCGGATCAACTTGATAGTGCTCAATTTAATCTTGTTGATCTTGAACATGATCCTTCAAATAAAAATTCGCTTGATACAGTTTTCAGGGCTTTTCATACAATAAAAGGGTCTTCTGCTTTTTTAGGTTTAAAACCAATTGAACTTGTCAGTCATAGTATGGAAGATCTTTTTTCTCTTATTAGAGATGGAAAAATTACCATTACCAGAGATCTTATAGATTTCATATTTATCGGGATAAATCTACTGCATACATTTTTAGGATTTATGAAAATATCAAGTTATGATCCAGCTATTCTTAAAAATGATCTATTGAAGATAAAAATAGATGATTATCTTTTTTATATTAAAAAAATTAAAGAACAATATCAGGTTAAAAAAATCGGAGAAATACTTAAAGATTTAAAAATTCTAAATGAAAGACAATTAAATGAAGTTTTACAGATTCAATCTCTGGAAAAGGAAAATAAGAAGATTGGTGAAATTCTCCTTGAAAAACAGATTGTTTCAGAAGATCAATTATTAGAGGCAATAAATTTACAACAAAAACAAAAGGAAAAAGTAAAAAAATTAAGTTTTGTAAAAGTTTCAAATGAAAAACTAAATACTCTTATAGATAGAGTTGGAGAACTTGTAATAAATCAATCTATTTTAAGGCAGGAGATTCTATCTATTAAAGGAATCTCAGATAATCTTGAACGCTCCCTTTCCCAGCTTGAAATTATTACAACCGGTATTAAAAATCTTGTTCTTTCTATGGGGATGATTTCAATATCTGAAATTTTCAATAGACTTAGAGTAGTCGCAAGAAATACAGCAAGTGAAGTTGGTAAATCTATATCTACGGAAATTGAAGGTGAGGATACTGAATTGGACAGAAATATTGTTGAAATGCTCTATGATCCTCTGATGCATCTTGTTAGAAATGCTATAGATCACGGAATAGAAGATGTTGAAACAAGAAAATTAAAAAACAAACCTCTTATTGGTAAAATATTTATAAGTGCCTCAAACAAAGGAAGCAATATAGAAATAATTGTTTCTGATGATGGCAGGGGAATAGATAAACAAAAAATAATTGAAAAAGCAATAGAGAAAAACCTTATTGAAAAGGATAAGGCTCAAAATTTGACTGAAAAAGAAATATATTCATTTATTTTTATGCCTGGATTTTCGACAACAGATAAAATTTCAAAAGTTTCTGGAAGAGGCGTAGGTCTCGATGTTGTAAAAAAGAATATAGAACAGATACATGGAAGAATAGATATACAATCTGAAAGTTCAAAATTTACAAAATTTATTATAAGAATCCCGCTAACTTTAGCAATAATAGAAGGTTTTGTAACAAAAGTCGAAAACAATTTCTATGTTTTCCCTTTTAGTCAGATAGAAGAAATACTTGTTATAGAAAAATCCAGCAATAAATTCTCGAAAAATGGGAATCAGGACTTTTTTTATCATAGAGAAATGCATATACCTGTTATATATGCGAGAAAAATATTTGCCGAAAATTGTTTTAAGTATAAAGATGAAAAAATTATTAAGGAAAGAAACTTTGGTATTATTTTATCCGTCGATCAATCAAGATATTGTATTATTGTGGATGAAGTAATTGGTAAACAGGAAATAGTAATTAAAAATCTTGGAGAATTACTTTCCAGCTTCAAATATTTTTCTGGTGGAACAATATTTGGAGATGGAACAATTGGTTTTGTTGTTGACACACAGGCTTTAATTGAAAACTATATATAATTAGAATCAATTTAACTTAAAGGAGTCTGAATGAGATCAAAAATACTTATTGTCGACGATTCTGAAGTTATACATTCCGTTGTTTCCAAGGCACTTAAATTAAATGGATATGAAGATATATTAAAAGCTACAAATGGTGTTGAAGCCCTTGAAATAATTAAGAAAGAAAAAGATAATATCAGTTTATATATATTTGATGTGAATATGCCACTTATGGATGGTTTAACACTTGTGGCAGAAACGAGAAAAATAGATCAAATAACTCCTATAATTATGCTTACTACAGAAACAGATAAAGAGAAGATGGTTACTGCAAAAAATTATGGCGCAACCGGATGGATTATAAAGCCATTTGAAGCAGATAAATTTATCCAGATTGTCAATATGTACCTTAAAAATTAAGGAGGTTTTGATGGGTGATTTTACAAAATATTTAATATTCAGCATCGCTGAAGAATATTATGCCATCCCCATATCCAAAGTTCAGGAAGTTATTCAATTTTTACCAATTACAAGACTGCATAATACCATTAATTACCTCAAGGGAGTCATTAACCTGCGTGGTAAAATAATACCAGTCATAGATATGAGATTAAAATTTGGTCTTGAAGAAGTTAACTATAATGAAAGAACTATATTTATAATAACGGAACTAACAGGTATCTCTCAATCAAATTCAGTTGGTCTTGCTGTAGATAAAGTTATGGAAGTTATTGAAATTGATGATAAAAAACTTAGTAGTGCACCAGATATTGGCTTTAAATCAAAAAATAAATATCTTCAGGGAATTTTTCAAAAAGATGAAAAAATGATAATGATCCTCAATATCGATAACATTCTTGCTGAATCTGAAGTTATTGAAATAAATGAACAGATAAAAAATCAATAATATTTTAAATTAACAATATATAACAATCTTTAAGGAGTATATT
>JBKBTB010000214.1:0-3236 GCA_046291015.1 Exilispira sp.
ATAAAAGTCTTTGAATATAAAGTATTTGAGTCATCTGTTTTTTTAGTAAAATAAAAAATTAAAAAAGAAATTATTAATACACTTACGACAAAAACTAATAAAAAAATCCTGTATCTCCATATTATCTTAAAAATATCAATTAAATTAATTTCATCATCATAATCAGAAATCTTTTTTTCTTCCATAAAAAAACTCCTTTTTTTATTTATTTTTTATTTCTTACAAATATTTTACTAAAATTTATAAATAGAATTTTAAAATGATAAATTTACTTTACAATAAATTGATATCCAGATATTATAACTTAAATACCTTTCCATCTTCTATATGAACCTGTTTAACGGCATTTCGCAGATCAACAACAAGTTTAGCTTTTTTTACTATACTCTCAACATCAAAACATGAATGATTTGTCGTAAAAACAACACAATCAACATCTTCTAAAAGTTTATCTGTTAGATCAACCCCTTTCCAGAGTTTACCATTATCATCTATAACCTCGGCAATATATGGATCATGGTATAAGACTTCTGCTCCTTTTTTTGCAACATACTCCATAACTAAAAGTGCCGGACTTTCTCTTGGATCATCTATGTCCGGTTTATATGCTACACCTAAAAATAAAATCTTTGAACCATTTAATGCTTTCTTCTTCCTGTTTAATGCATAAGATATTTTATTCATCATCCTGTATGGCATTAAGTTATTTATCTGCCCTGCTGTATGAATCATCGTTAAATCAAAGTTAAAACCCTTTGCAATATATTCAAGATAAAATGGATCAAGTGGAATGCAATGCCCGCCAATTCCAGGTCCCGGGTAGAAAGCCTGAAAACCATAAGGCTTTGTCTTTGCAGCTTCTATGACTTCCCATATGTTTATATCCATTTTGCCAGCAAGAAGAGCAAGCTCATTTATTAAAGATATATTTACAAGTCTATATGTATTTTCGAGTATTTTAACCATCTCGGCAGCCCTTGGTGAAGATACTGGATAAAGATTTTGTATCGCCTTACTATAAAGAGCCAAAGCAATCTCTTTTGCCTCTTCTCCCAGAGCTCCAATAACCTTTGGTGTATTTTCAGTCTTATACTGCTTGTTACCTGGATCAACTCTTTCTGGTGAAAAACAAAGCCAGAAATCCTTACCTTCTTTTAAACCTGATTCTTTTTCAATTATCGGTTTCATAAAATTTTCAGTTGTTGTCGGGTAAGTAGTACTTTCCAGACTTATAAAAGTCCCTGCTTTCATATTTTTAGCAATATCGATACAGGAAGTTTCTATATAGCTCATATCTGGTTTTTTGAACTTATCAAGTGGAGTTGGAACACAAATAATCACTGCATCACAATCTTTAATTTTTGAAAAATCTGTTGTAGCATAAAGAAAGTTTTCTTTTACTACTTGTTTTAGCTCTTCATCTTTAACATCACCGATGTAGTTCTCACCTTTATTAACAAGATCTGCCTTTTTTTCGCTTTTTTCAAAACCTATAACATTTATCCCTTTTTTTGCAAATGCAACTGCAAGTGGAAGACCAACATATCCAAGTCCAATGACTCCAACAATGACTTTGTTTTCTTCAATTTTTTTCATAATACTTTCAAAATAGCCCATCTTCAGTATTCTCCTTATAAATAGTTCTATTTATCAGGTATATCAAGTTCGTCAAGTTCATCAATAATCTTTAAATATCCTGAAAATCAAGCACTGGTAAAAAAATTTCAATATCTATATCCGAACCTTCTTTATAATTTCCTCTGACTCTTAAGCCATATAATATCGCTTTTTCAACTTTATTATTTCTTTCAAATATATCGATAATCATATCAAAATATAATTTTTTAAAACCAGAGTTATTTTTGTTCATATTATATTATCAAATATATTATCAAAATAATTTCTTCAATCATTATTTATTCCCAATAATATATCAAATTAAAAATATAGCTTAAAAAATTTTTCAATTGTATCACAAATATAATCTATTTCATCTTCTTTTAATTCTGGATACATTGGAAGAGCAATTATTTCATTACAGATTCTTTCGGCTACATGGAAATCCCCTTTTTTATAACCTAAATAAGAAAAACATTTTTGTAAATGAAGAGGAAGTGGATAATAAATAGAATAACCAATCTCATTTTCAGATAAATATTTTGCAAGTTCATCTCTTTTTGGTGTTAATATATTATAAACATAGTAGACTTCTTTATTTCCATGCGCAACTTGCGGTATTTTTATCTGGTTAATTTTGCCAAGGCGATTAGTATAATGCTTCGCATGTTTTGCCCTTTGAGCTATAGATTCTTCTGTTTTTTTTAATTTAACTCTCAGTATTGCAGCCTGTAAAGTATCAAGTCTTGAATTATAACCAATATAATCATGGTAATATTTTTTTGAAGATCCATGAACTCTATAACTTTTAATCTTTTTATAAAGATCTTCATCATTTGTAACCATAAGCCCTGCATCACCATAAGCACCGAGAGTTTTTGTTGGAAAAAATGAATATATACCAATATCTCCGATTGTACCTGCTTTTTGCCATTTCCCATCGACTAAGCTCTCCATCCCCCAGCCTTCAGCAGCATCCTCTAAAACTTTTAAATTATTTTTTCTTGCTAAATCCATGACTTGTTGCATTGGGGTTGGCTGTAAAAAAAGATGCACAGGTATTATCCCAATAGTATTTTTCGTTATTGTTTCTTCAGCCTTTTTCAAATCCATATTTAAAGTATTTTCGTCCATATCTACAAAGACTGGTTTCCCTCCAAGTCTTGCAACACAGGAAGTAGATGCAAAAAATGTAAAAGTTGGGGTCAAAACTTCTCTACCTTTTTTAAATCCAAGTATATCACTACCAATAATAAGAGCATCTGATCCAGATGCAACTGCTACAGCATATTTTACACCAAGATATTCTGACGCTTCCTGCTCAAATTTTTGAACATCCTCACCTAAAATAAAATCGCCACGGCTTAAAACATTAAAGATTGCTCTATCAAATTCATCCTTTCTTTCAAAATACTCTCTTACAGAAGTATAAAAAGGTACTTTCATATTATTAATCCTTACAAAAAAAAGAATCTAAAATCATAGATATAAAATTAGTCATAATTAAAAAAATAAAATATTCATATATTTTTTTATTAATTTTTTAATTTAATAGCATTATTTAAAATTTTAACAACTAAATAATTTACTTATTACAAAAAGTATTTTATCTAATTAAA
>JBKBTB010000215.1:0-3227 GCA_046291015.1 Exilispira sp.
TTTTTTAATTATTATATTTATATTTTTCAAAGATAAAAAAAGTTTATCTTATTTAATGCTGAACCTTATAATTTGCGGAATCTTAGTTATTATTCTTAAAAATATAATAAAGAAAAAAAGACCTGATGAAAAATACAGTTCAAAAAGATTATTTGGTAATCACTATTCCATGCCTTCAGGTCATCTTGCTTCTAATTTATCCCTTTTTTTTTCACTTATTGTAATTAATCTAAAATTATCATATCTATTTCTTGCTTTCTCAATAATTATAACTTTTTATAAGCTTTATAATCATGAACATGATTTATATGATCTTTTAGTTGCAATTCTTGTAGGAATTTTTTCTTCCCTATTTTCTTATTTTTTATTTGATAAATTTTCATTTTTAGTATTTAAAATTTTCAATATTTAAGATATTAAAATTATATATTATATTCTCTTGACAAAATTTCTTTGTAATATAATTTGTTTTTGCTATTTAAGATTTTTCTGGAGGCTAATCTTATGTATACTATTTGTGAAATTAAAGGCAAACAATACCAGATTGAAGAAGGAAAAGAATATAGAGTAGATTATTTAAACCTTGATAAAGATTCAGAATTAGTTTTGGATAAAATACTTCTATATAAATCTGATGATGGCAGTGTAAAGATTGGTAATCCTTTTATTTCTTCTGCCAAAGTTCACTTAAAAGTTGTTGAACCAGTTATTAAAGATAAAAAAGTTTATGCATTTAAGTATAAAAGAAGAAAAGGGTTCAGGAAATTGATTGGTCATAGACAGAAATATTCAGTCGTTAAAGTAGAAAAAATTGAAATATAAAGATAAAGTAGAAGTATAAATATATAATAATATTAGTTTAATTATAAATATTTAATGATTAACATACAAATAACAAGAAATTCTTCTTCTTTAATTAAACTAAATATTTATGGGCACTCAGGAATAAAAGGAAAGAGTATCCCATGTGCTGCTGTATCATATATGATACAATCAATAAGTAATTTTTGCTTTACTAAAAGTAAAAAAATATATTCAGATGATGGTAAAATTTTTATAATAGATCTTATTGAATTAAAAAAATTAAGTAATGATTTATATGAATTCTTGATATTTTCTCTTGAGCTTATTTCAAGAGATTATCCTTATGATATTAAAATAGAATACCTGGAGGAAAATAATGGCACATAAAAAAGGTGGTGGAAGTTCTAAAAACGGTAGAGATTCAAATGCACAAAGACTTGGAGTCAAAAGATTTTCCGGTCAAGTTGTGAATGCTGGTGAAATACTTGTAAGGCAAAGAGGAACAGTCTATCATCCAGGAATAAATGTAAAAAAAGGTAGAGATGATACTTTATATTCTGCAATTTCTGGTAAAGTTGTATTCGAAAGATCAAAAATTAATTCTGATAGAACACAAATTTCTGTATATCCTTTAAATTAAATTTTCCTTATTTTAATATTATTATAAAATGAGTTATTTTTTAGATGAAATTACCCTTTATCTTCGTGCTGGAAATGGAGGAAATGGAGCAGTTAGTTTTAGAAGAGAAAAATTTGTTCCAAAGGGAGGCCCAGATGGAGGTGATGGGGGTGATGGTGGTAGTATATATTTTATAGCTTCAAAAAAGGTTTCGACTTTTGCTCACCTAAAATATAATTATAGATTTCATGCGCAGAATGGCGAAAATGGCAGAGGAAAAAATCAGACTGGTAAAAATGGTAAAGATATTTTTATCGAGCTACCACCTGGAACAATAGTTTATGAAGATAATCAACCTGTTATTGACCTAAAAGAAGATGGCCAAAAATTTTTAGCTGCTAAAGGTGGAAAAGGTGGTAAAGGGAATCAACACTTTGCCACAGCGGTTAACCAAACACCAAGAAAAGCAACCCATGGCCAAAAAGGTGAAGAGAAAAAATACTTTTTACAATTAAAACTTATCGCTGATATTGGTCTTGTAGGGTTTCCAAATGCTGGAAAATCTACTTTTTTATCTTTAGCAACAAACGCTCATCCTAAAATTGCTCCATACCCTTTTACTACAATTTATCCCAATCTTGGAACTTTCTCTTATGATGGTTTAAAATATTATATAATTGCAGATATACCAGGAATTATTGAAGGAGCTTCTTCAGGTAAAGGACTTGGTATAAGATTTTTGAAACATATTGAAAGAACATCCTGCTTATTTATAATTATTGATGGAGAAGGTCTACCTTATAAAAGCCAGCTTTTAACTATTTTTAATGAACTTTTAAAATTCAATGAGAATTTAATTGATAAACCATTTTTAATAGCAATTTCAAAAATAGATATCCCTGATGTTAAAGAAAAGGTTTCTGTATTTTTTAATGAACTTCCAATTATATTTAATATCAATAATAATAAAATTATTGAAATTAAAGAAATAATTTCATTTTCTTCATTTTCAAAAGAAGGATTTGATAAATTGTTACAAAAAATTTCCATTCTTGCTGATAAATCTAAAATTAAATAATTATAAACGAAATATTGACAGAATCTAAGTTTAACTTACTCTAATCAAGGAATAGTTTATTAAGGTAGATGGGTAATATTTAATATAATGAAAATTGGGATATTCTGCGGCAGCTTCGATCCTCCTCATCTTGGACATTTAATATTAGCTGGTTATTCTATTAATCAATTTGAGCTAAGTAAGGTTATTTTTATACCCTCATTTCTATCTGTTACCAAAGAAAAACATTTCGCAAATTGCGAAGATAGATACAATATGTTGCGATTGATGACTAAAAATAATCCTCTTTTTACTGTTGATAGATTTGAAATTGATAGAAATAAAAAAACTTATACTTATGAAACTTTATTATATCTTAAAGAAAAATACAAACTTTCAAAAGATCAATTTTTTCTATTTATTGGAAGTGATTGGCTGGATAATCTTGATCAATGGAAAAACTTTGATATTATTAAAAATCTCACCAATTTTATAATATTTAATAGGAATTCAAGCATTACAGAAATCGAAGAAAAGATATCTAAAATTGGTCTGGATAAAGATTCATATTTAATACTTAATAGACAAGTAGATATTTCATCAACATATATAAGAAAATTAATATCAGAATTTGAAGATTTTTCTTATCTTGTATCTGAATCTGTTTATCAATATATTATAGAAAAAGGTTTATATCAATGAAAATTCCAAATTCAATTTTTTATCTTATTATAATTGCAATAGCAA
>JBKBTB010000216.1:0-3223 GCA_046291015.1 Exilispira sp.
AAAATAATTGTAATTCATGCTTAACAGATATTCATAATCGCTTTTTCTGAATCTGCGATCTTTCATTTAATCTGCAAAGTTTGCATGAATGATTTTAGTTTAGAAGGTTGGATGAATTACCGATTTTGAAAATTAATACTTTAAACTAGAAATGAAAAAAGATATAATATTCAAGCAAATAGAAAAAATTCTAAGATAAGAATTATTTTTCTTAAATTCAAAAGAATTTGTTTTGCTAATAGATTAAGAAATTCAATAATTACAATAAGTTAACAAAATCTTAAATTATTATTAGCATTATTGTTTTTTTATTTTATGTAAAAAAAATTATAAAATAAAATGAAAACTAAATAAACGGGCTTAATAAATAATAGGATTGGATAGTTAATAAATATAATATTCGAATAAAATTTAAATGTAAAGGGAAAAATGAAAGCATTAATATTATATTTTAGTGCTACAGGTAATACTTATTATATTACAAAAAAAATTAAAAATAAATTATCAAGCATTATTGATATTGATATGGTTTCTATTGAAAAATGTAAAGTAAATGATCTTTACCAATATGATATTCTTTTCTTTGGTTTCCCTGTTTATGAAACAGATTCACCGGTATTAGTTCAAAACTATATAAAAGATCTTCCTGTGGTTTCTAACAAAGGTCTTTTTTTGTTTTGTACCCATGGAGGTTTTCCTGGTAATGCTATTAGAAAAAATTTTAACAGAATGATTGGTAAAGGTTATATATTACTTGGATTTTTAAGTATAGGTATGATGGATAGCGGAGCATTAGCTTTTATGAGTGAAAAGTCATTTATTGTTAAATATGTTAAAAATAGAGATTATAATAAACTTAAAGCGTTAGATAGATTTATAAGTAAAACAGAAAAAATTTTATTAGAGATAAAAAATCGAGAAAATCTTAAAAATATACTTAATAATAAAATAATACCACCATATAATCTAGGCGGTTTTTTATTGGATTGGCTTTGGAAATTTATCTATAATTTATGGGAAAAAAATCTTAAAAAAAAATTCTGGGTGGATAATAAATGCACTTTATGTAAATTATGTATAAGCATTTGTCCTGTAAAAAATATTTCAATTGAAAATGAAAAAATTACTTTCGGGAAATTTTGTTTTTTATGTTTCAGATGCATCCATCAATGTCCGTTTAAAGCTATTCAAATTGGTAAAAACACAATAGGCAAATTTAGATGGAAAGGACCTTACGATTGTTTTATAATGAAAAAACAGTAATTAATAATTATAAAATAATTTTAAAATTATTTTATTAAAGGAAGTAAAAGATGATAAAAAGACAAAAAATTAGAATTTTACTTTTATTGATTAGCTTTTTTTTATTTCCAGCAGTTTTCTATTATATGTCTCCAGTCTTAATTATTGAAGCAACTACTAAAGGAATAATATCTGGCAGCTTTTTGCTTTTTTCACTTCAATTTTTGTCTTCTTTGATAGTTGGAAGAGCATTTTGTGGTTGGGTATGTCCGGCAGGTGGTGCTCAGGAAGCATTATCATTCGTTTTAAGTAAAAAGGTAAGTAAGCTTTATTTTTTAAAATGGATAATATGGACTCCATGGATTATAATTATCTTTTTAATAGCGATCAAAAATGGCGGATATAATTCAATAGATCCTTTTTTTCAAACTGAATTGGGGTTATCTATAACAAGTGTTTATTCTTTAATAATATATTTAATGATTCTTTTATTAGTTACTATTTTATCAATAATAGTCGGTAAAAGATCATTTTGCCATCATGTTTGCTGGATGGCACCATTTATGATAACAGGTAGAAAGATTAGAAATTTATTACATATCCCTTCTTTACAATTAAAACCACTGGCTGAAAATTGTATTCATTGTCATTTATGTAGTGAAAAATGTCCGATGAGTTTAGATGTTGAAAATATGGTTAAAAATAAAAAGATGGAAAATAGTGAATGTATATTATGTTTAAATTGTGTTGATGTTTGTAAAAGTAAGGCAATCAAAACAAAGTTTAAATAAAACAAATATTAACATCAGTTTTTTAAATGAGTTTTTTATCAGATAAAAATCAAATATTTGAATTTTTGAGAAAAGAAATTATAAATTGTTAAACAATACCTGTAATAAATTGCAAAAAAGTAATAGTAAATAATAATAATGTAAAATAATGTTAAATAATGTAAACTAATGTAATAATCGATAATGAAAAAGTAAAAATAATTTTAAAATGATTATAAGTAAAAATGTAAAAACAAAAAAAATAATATTAAGACAAAATAATATTAAAACAAAGGAAGATTAAAATAACGAAATATTAAAATAAGGGAATATTAAAATAAAGGAATATTAAAACAAATGATTATTAGATAAAATAATATTAAAATAATATAGAAGTATAATTAGCTAAAAAGGAAAAAATGAGATGTTTGAATTACCTGAAATGTCTTTTAATGAAAATGTTAATCCAAAAATTTCTTTTAGTGGATTTCAAAATCAGGGTAATTTAAACAGAGATGGTAAAGAGTATGTATTTGCAGATAATGGTAATATAAGAAATTATGATAATTTTGCATTGGGAGATTATAAATTAACTGGTAAATGGCTTCATAATTTACTAAATACTATTAATGAGAATGGTTGCTTTAATTGTATACTTTCAGATGGATTATCAGTTAAGTCCTGTTTTTAAGATTGTCAAAAAGTATATTCAAGAGATGGTTTAACTGATAATCAAGATATAAATTTTTTATTTAAGACAAAACCCCTATCGTTTAACATTGAAATATTTTATTATTAGAATGAATGTAATTGGGAGTTAAAAATGCAAAATCCAAAAATTATTATTATATCTTTTTCAAAATTTGTATCTTATGTAAAGGATGATATCAAATTCTTTATACCTGTTGCAATATTACTTATTCTTCTTCAAGCTGTTTCTATATTTATCTTTCAGCAAAGTTTAACTAATATATTTATAGCTGAAAATGAAAAAAACTTAAATAATCTAACAAATAAGGGATATCAATCATTAATCTTCGATGTGGCTAAATGGATTTTGAATATTCTAATAATCTTTAGGGCAGCCAGATGGATTGGCAAAGATGGTGGGATTGAAATTTATGTTAAAGATTTTATATCTTTTATTGTTTTATTGATTGGAATAGCCCTTAGTGCTTTTATTATTTATATACTTATTCCTATTCTAATAA
>JBKBTB010000217.1:0-3220 GCA_046291015.1 Exilispira sp.
AAGAATGGGGATTTTATTAATTTTTATATATTCAATCAACTGATAGTCTATCTCATCTGGCTTTCTTCTACAATCTATAAGAAAAAAAATATATTTTCTAATCTTTCTCATATTAAAAAAAGAATCTATTAAATCATTCCATCCTTTTTTAGTCAAATCACTAATAGCTCCATATCCATAACCTGGAAAATCTACAAGATAAAACTGATTGTTTATAAGGTAAAAATTTAAGCTTCTTGTTTTACCAGGTTTGGAAGATGTATAAGCAAATCTTTTCTTTTCAACAATAGTATTTATAAATGATGATTTACCTGCATTTGACCTTCCTATTACGCATATAGCTGGAAGCATTATTTCAACCAGGTTGTTTTTATCATAAACAGTAAATTGAATTTCGCAATTTTTTATTTTTAATGTCATAAAGTATATTTCTCATATAATAATATTTAATTTACTGATAAATTAATTTACCAATAACTTAATCTACTAACTTAATCTAACAATAACTTAATTTAATAATAATTTAATTTGACAATAACTTAATTTAATAATAATTTAATATTCAGTATATTTTATCAACTTTGATTAATGAATATACTCCTAAAATAAAAAAAACAACTGGACCAATAAGTGCTGAAGTAAGAGCATTACCAATTCCTCTCTTTCCAAGAACATATAAAGTATTTATTATAAAATAATAAGTTCCATATACTACTATACAAGTTATTAAACCCAATATTAAAGAATTCTTTCTGAAAAAAGTTCCAGCAGCAATTCCAAAAAGTGAGATTAAAAAACCGGATATTGGAAAAACAAATTTTGTCCAGAAATTAAATTCCTCAATATAATTATATAAATTGTATTTTTTCATCATCTGAACAACTTTCCAGCCTTCTTTGATATGTAAAAGCTCCATGTCATATTTAACCCTTTGAAATAATTCCGGTTCATCATATAAGGTAAATATTTTTTCATTACTGTAATTTTTTAATATTTTCAGATTTTCATTGTCATACTGATACTCATATACATCATATAGTATCCACTTCCCATCTGAAATATATCTTGCTGATTTTGCAATTATTTCGGCATCTATTCCTTTATTTTTTGAATATTGAATTATTCTAAGTTCTATCAATTCTTTAGTGCCATCTAAATATTTGTTTACATAATAAATATTTCCCTTTGAACCTTTTAATGTTATATTGAAATTATCTTTTGCTACCTCTTTTGGAAAAAACTTATTTTCTATCTCTATTTTCCTTTTATAATTATCTATTACAAAAATATCCTGAGTTACTATCAGAAAAAGGCTTATAAAAAATATAAAAATTATCAATATTACTGACATTGACAATGTAGAAACCCCATTTGTATGAATCGCTAAAAGTTCGGAAGTTGTATTTAATGATGATACAATATAAATTGTACTAAAAAGCATTGCCACACCAAACATCTGAAAATATATATAAGGAGACCAGAACAAAAAGTAATTGACCAGAGATTTTAAATCCATTTTCAAATACTTATTGATATTAAATACAAATTCCTGCATTATATAAAGAAAGATTACAAGAATTGAAATAACAATAAAGGGGAAGATGAATTTTTTTGCAAGATATTTTCCAATCTTAAAAGGAATTCTCATACTTTATCTTGTATATTTTTTATATATCTTTTTTTATTATTATTTGTTTTTAAATTCTATTGCATTGAGCCGACATCTTCGATATGAAAAAGATAATCACATACTCTTCCTGGATAGTATGATTCAATAAAATTCATAATATTTTCTTTCATTAAATTTGATATTGTTTTTTTCGAGGTTATCGCACTAATACCAATTTTAGCATAATGAAAATCTTCAACAACTAATTCTGATACAGAAACATTAAACTTATTTCTAAGGGAATCAATTAGAGAACGAACCACACTTCTTTTATCTTTAAGTGATTTAGCTTCTTCTATATGAAGCTCAACATATCCAAATAGTATTACCATTAAGTTCGATATATACCAGGGTAATTTTTTTGCAAGAATTTATAATTTTCCCATTGACACCCATAATTTTTTGGGCTATATTCTTTTTAAGAAAAGATGAAAGATAAAAATTTTCCGCTTTTTGCACATTTATACAATCCTTCGTTTACTCTTTCATTAGCAGAAAAAAAATACAATAGAAAAGATATTTTGCTTTTTTATGAAAACAGAGAAAATCAATTTGTCTACTGCTGTTCAGACTCTATTTCCAGATATGGCATAAAACCAGGACTTTCTGTTAGTTTTGTAAAAAAACTTACAGATAATTTTTTTCTCCTTCCATCTTATCAATTTATAGAAGAGAAAAATTATCTTAAAAATCTTATTTTAGAAACCTTAAAAGAATATGCCTTCGCAATATATGACATCCCATCAACAACAGTAAACCCATTCTCCTATGATTGTATATCTTTGGTTGTCGATTTTTCTGGCTGCCAGCTTCTTTATAAACCAATATTTACATTTCTAAATTCAATATTCAAATCCATATTAAAACTTGATAAAAGACTTTCTCTTTCTTTTTTAATATCCAGCTCTTTTTCATTTTCTCTATATTCCTTAACCGGCATATTGTATAATTTCAGTAAAAATATATTACTTACTTTTTACGACTCAAATCAATTTTCGAATTTAGTAAGATTATCCAGTATTCTATACCCGCTTACATTTTTTGAAGAAAGCGGCATATTATCGTTTTCAGATTTTATAAAATTTCCACTATTTTTTCAGGATAAGCTTTTAGAATTATCCCTTCTCTCCTCCCCTCTTTCTTCAAAAATTAAACTTGCCAGCAGGTTAAAGCCACTTGTCCAGCCTTTCAAATCAATAAAAAAAACAGAATTGCTCGATATATTCATCTTTAATCTCATTCAAAAAATTTATGGCAAAAATATTAACAATAAATATGAAATCCTGTTGAATTTCTCACCTGCAACAAATAACAAAGATTTTATACGCTCACAAATAAGAAAAAAATTATTTTTAGAATCATATTTTCTAAAAAATTACTGGTTAAAAAACAAAAATAGCCAGATATTTGTTACATTTGAATATATAAATCAATATATTGATCATTTTTCTATCATTGATCAAAGCAATAGTATACTTTGCTTTTTCAATTTTACTGTCGAAGCCATAATAGATAAAATAAAAAGCAAAACGGCATTATCAGCTATTAGAA
>JBKBTB010000218.1:0-3210 GCA_046291015.1 Exilispira sp.
TTAGAAGGAGTAAAAAAAACTTCCTTATTTTCGATAATAGAGGATTCTTTTGCAAACTATTTTGCGAGTCAATGCGGGTTCTGTACACCAGCAATGGTTATGGCAACTTACTATGCCTTTTTACAACTGGAAGAAAGTTACCTTTTTAATGATTTATCAGAAGATAAAGATAAAGAGGATGAACTTCTGAGAAATTTTTTCAAAAAATCTATTGAAGGTAATCTTTGTAGATGTACTGGTTACAATCAAATAATAGATGCCATGAAAGATATATATAGCAAAATTAAGAAAAAAAGGGAAAAAGATGGAAAATGAAGTATTTTATCCAGAAAATTTAGAAGAACTTTTTGAAATAACTCATAAATATAAAGGCACAATTTATGCCGGTGGAACAGATTTAATGGTTGAAAAAAGAAGGGGTAAGGGTATTAATGCCAGTTTAATTCTCCCAATTATTCATATAAAAGATATTCCGGCTCTTAATAATATAGAATTAAATAATCAATTCATTGAAATTGGAGCCTGCTGTTCATATTCAGATCTTCTAAAAAATCAGTTAATTCCTCAAATAATCAAAGATGCTATTATTACAATAGGCGGACCTGCTATTAGAAATTTTGGCACGATGGGAGGAAATATCTGTAACGCTTCACCTGCTGCTGATACCATACCGGTTCTTGCAATTTTAGATGCAATTCTTTTAATTGAAAGTAAAAATGGGAAAAGGCAAATCAACCTTTCTGATTTTATTATAGGAAGAAAAATGGTCGATTTGAAAGATGGTGAAGTTTTGACAAAGATTTTAATACCTTATAAATATTTGAATGATATTGTCTATTCAAAATTTGAAAAGATTGGACTTAGAAATGCTATGACTTTATCCAAATTATCTATTGCAATTATTGCGACAAGAGAAAAAAATATTCATTTAGCCTTTGGTGCAGTTGCTCCGAAATTCGTTAGAATTTTTGAAAATGAAAAAATTTTGTCCCAAAAAAAGATAAAGTTTGATTTGTTTAAAAAATTATATAAACCTTATTTCAATGCTATTGATGATCAACGTTCTACAAGAGAATATAGAGAAAATGTAGCATTAATTAAAGGATACAAATTGTATTACGAGGCTTTTGATTCCATTCAAAATAATTAGTATATCAAAACTTTAAATTTGGAGGATTTTTTATGATAAATCTTAAAATAAACGAGAAGATCAGAAAAAAAAATATAGAAAGATGCAGGGAAAAGGGAATTTTAATACCTACTTTTGCTCAAATGAAAGATCCTGAAAAAATACCTTTATATGTTAAGAATGAACTTAAAAATATCGGACTCTGGGATATAAACCCGAGAAATCTTTATAGGATTACATGGAAAAATGAACCAGTTGAAAAAGGTGGTCTTTTTGGTAAGGTTAACTTCATTGAATTTCCAAAAGAATTAACAGGTGTTGAAGCAAAAATAATAGCTCTTATTGGTAAATGGTTTCCAACTGGAGCGCATAAAGTTGGTGCAACATTTGGATGTCTTGTTCCAGCTCTGGTAACAGGAAATTTCGATAGCACCAGTCAAAAGGCTGTATGGCCCTCAACAGGTAACTATTGTCGGGGTGGTGCATTTAACTCAAAGCTTCTTGGTTGTGATTCAATTGCAATACTTCCTGAAGGTATGAGTAGGGAAAGATTTGAATGGCTTAAAGGTATAGCAACAGAAGTAATTGCAACTTATGGTTGTGAGAGTAATGTAAAGGAAATTTTCGATAAATGCAATGAACTTTCAAAAACAAGAGATGATGTTGTTATATTTAATCAATTCGATCAATTTGGAAATTATATATGGCATTATGAAGTGACTGCAAGTGCAATTCTTGAAGTTATTGAGCCTTTTATTAAAAATGGGAAAACACTCTCTGCCTTTATAAGTGCAACAGGTTCAGCAGGAACTATCGCTGCTGGAGATAAACTAAAAGAGATTTTCCCTCATGTCAAAATAGTAGCATCAGAGGCACTACAATGTCCAACAATACTTGAAAATGGTTTTGGCGCTCATAGAATTGAAGGTATTGGAGATAAGCATATACCATGGATTCATAACATTAAAAACACAGATGCTGCCGTTGCTATAGATGACAATGAACCTCTCAATCTTATAAGACTTTTTAATGAAGAAGATGGAAGAAGATTTTTAAAAGAACAAAAAATAGACAGTAATATAGTAGATAATCTTGATTTACTTGGAATTTCCGGTTGTTCAAATCTTTTATCCGCTATAAAAACTGCTAAATACTATGAGTTAACTTCTGATGATATTGTAGTAACTATATTAACAGATTCAATGCAACTTTATAAAAGCAGGATAATTGAACTCAGAGAACAACTTGGTCAATATGATAGCAAAAGAGCTGCGATAGATTACTTCAGCTGTCTTATCAATCAAAAGATAGATAATTTTGTTGAACTTGGATATAAAGAAAGAAAAAAAATTCATAACTTAAAATATTTTACCTGGGTTGAACAGCAGGGGAAATCTGTTGAAGAATTAAATAGACTCTGGTATGATAAAAATTTCTGGAAAGATTTACAGTCAATAACTTTAGAAATTGATAATCTTATCGAAGAATTTAATAAAGAAATTCTGAAGAATTAATATTAATAAAAAATATTATAAAGAAAATACAAAGTAAAAGATAAATTTATATTTATATAACTATAGAAAATTATATTTTTGGTAGATGGGATATGCAAAATATTATATCTTCAATAGAAGAGATATTTAATCAATATGCTCCATGTGTATTTATTGAAGTTTTAAAAACAGATGGAAAAGGAACTCCATGTAAACCTGGGTTTAAGATGATTGTTAATGCAGCTGGAAGAATTGATGGTTCTATTGGCGGTGGAATACTTGAACAAACATGCATTAACATTGCTAAAAGGATGATTGATAAAAATGAAAAGATAAATATTTACAATTTTGACTTAAAAAATGATATTCCCTCTCAAGAAATAAATGAATTTCTAACTCAAATAGATATAAACAGAAAAGATAATCTTAGTGACCAGATTGAAAATGATCGAATAACTTTAAATGCCGCTTGCGGAGGACTGGTAACGATATTTTTTGAGTTTTTCGATACTTTAACCTTATCTATATTTGGAGCTGGACATATAGGTCAAAATCTTGTAGATATAATAAAAAAAATGGGGTATAAGA
>JBKBTB010000219.1:0-3198 GCA_046291015.1 Exilispira sp.
TAAAAAATTTTGAAAATTCTTTTTTAATTCAAAGTTCTGATGACCTTATAGCATCTATTAAATATATAATAGAGAACGATATAACTTATTTGACTAAAAATTATTCTCTAATCGAAGAATTTTCAAGAGATAAACAATATGAAAAATTAGAAAAATATTTATTAAAACTTTTTAATATTGAAGAAGGTTAAATGGCAATCATAAAAAAATTATTAAGGATAATGTGGAAAGAAAATAAGACTATATTTATTATAAGCATTATCTTCACTATTTTATCTGCAATTTTTACAATGATGCAGGCAGAAATTGGTCAAGCACTTTTTTCTGCTATAAATTTTAATGATAAAATAAAAAATCAAGAAATTGAGCAAAATATTGAAGAAGACTTAGATAAAAATAAAAATATTTTTAAAATTCTGATAAAAAATTTATACAGGATAAAAAATTTAAAAGAATTTTTGATATTCATCTTTTCACAAAAATCAATTCCATTAATTGTTTTTTCTGGTTTTTTATTTTTTCTTTTTTATTTTATACTTAAATTATTTTTATATATGCAAAGCTATCTTCAATCTTTTTTGGCATTCAAGGCTAGTATTCAGATACAAAAAAACATGTTTGATAAACTTTTAGCTCTTCCATCTATTTTCTTTAAAACAAAAGCAAAAGCTGGAGATTTAATCACTAGAATAATAAATGATATAAATACTGTCCGTGTGGCTTTAATGAATATTTTCAACACTCTATTTTTTATTCCAATTTTATTAATTTTTAGTCTAATCATGCTTTTTATAAAAAATTCACTTTTTACTACTTTATTAATTATTACTGGTTTTTTGGGTTTTTTTCTTATAAATAAAGTGGCAAAAATGGTCAAAACGCAAGTGGTTCAATCAAGTAAAAGATTAGCTAATTCTGCCAGTTATATAAATCAAACTATTTATGGAATTGATGCTATTAAGGTTTTTAATAATGAAGAATATGAAAAAAATCAATTTTCTTCTTTGCTTGCTCATTATATAAAATCCTATAAAAAACTTCTTCAATTATCATTATCTGAAAGACCTATCACAGAATTATTTGGAATTTTAATACTTCTGTTAATTTTGTTAGTTGGTGCTTTTTTATTCTGGAATGATAAATTAACAGTTGAGCAAATTGTTGGTTTTCTTCTTTATCTTCTTGTTTTGACACCAAATATTCAAAATGTTTCTAAAATCTTGTTTCAAATCAACAATGCAGAAGGAGCAAATGAAAGACTTGAAGAAATATTGGATATGGAAAATGAATCAAAGTATTTTGGGAATAAAAAGCTTGAAAAGTTTGATGGGAATATTAAGTTTGAAAATGTTTTTTTTACTTATAAAAATAAAAAAGTTATAGATGTGGAAAATGGATGTAAAGATATAGAACCTGAAAGCGAACATGCCCTTTATGACATAAATCTATCTATAAATGCCGGAGAATTTGTTGCTATTGTTGGACCAAGTGGAGCAGGGAAAAGTACATTTATAAGCTTAATTCCAGCACTTATTGCTCCAACCAGAGGAACTTTATATTTTGATAATATTGACTATAAAACTTTATCACTTGATGAAATAAGAAAACATATAGCCATTGTTCCTCAGGAGGTTGTTTTATTTCCTGACACAATATACAATAATATTTTATTTGGAAGGCTCGATGCCAGTGAAGATGAAGTATATTATTATAGTAAACTTGCTAACGCTGATTCATTTATAAGAAATCTACCTGATGGCTATAAAACAATATTAGGAGAAAGAGGTTCAACAGTTTCAGGTGGACAAAAACAAAGAATAGCGATAGCAAGAGCACTTCTTAAAAAACCAAAAATTCTAATTTTTGACGAAGCCACTTCAAGCCTTGATTCGGAATCTGAAAGGGCAATTCAAAGTGCAATGGAAAATATTATTCATCAACAGACTACAATAGTAATAGCTCATAGACTTTCTACTGTATTAAAAGCCGACAGAATTGTTGTACTTAACAAAGGGAAAGTTATTGAAATTGGAAATCATCAAGAATTACTAAGTAAAGATGGTTTATACACAAGGCTTTATAGATCTCAGTTTAAAAATTAATTATTTTGCTATTTCTTTTATTTTTTCGATTAATTTTATTTTATTTCTTAAAAATAAGCCATTTTCGCCATATTTATCTATATAATTTTTTAAAAAGTTTATCAAATCATTTTTGTTAATACCATAACCCCATATATATTCAATCTTATCCGGTTTGTATATCCATTGCTCTGGAAATGAATTATTAATTATCATAATATACTTTTGAGCGACTATTTCTTTAGCCCAATTATTTAATAAAAAATTATACATATCATTTCCAAGTTTAATTCTTAATTCTTTTGATCTGCAAAGTTCTTCTACAAACTTTTCAAAAATTTCTGGACTTGAAAATAATGGAAAATTAAAATAATTTTCAGGTAGGTCGAAAGTTAAATAATCACGATAATATCCACAAATAACAGATGGTTTTTTTAATAGAGCGGCTTCTACAGATAACAATGGTAATGGAGTATCACTATATAATTGATCAATTACAAAATCACATTCTTTTATTTTTTCAATTACAAAATCATGTGGTTTATTTATGACTTCAATATAATCTATATCAAAACCTTTGATTTTTATTTTTTCTATCATTTGCCTTATGTAAATAGTTCCTTTTCCCAGAATATCACTTGGAGCATGAATAATTTTGATAGGTTTATTATTTTTACCATTTTCAAAATCGGATGAATTTGTGATGTAATCTATTTCTGAATTGATAAAAGAAGGATTGCCTATGAGTAAACCATTTATAAAATTTTTATTCAATAGCTGAGAATGAGCAGGGTAAGATATCAATAAATCAGCATATTTTTCAAGTTTTTTAATTTTATTCGAAATTTTCTTTGTTCGATTAAAAATAGATTTTAATGAATATTTCTTATTATTGATAAATTTACCACTTAGATAAGGAGGTCTAATATCTGTCCCGAGTGATACAAATACTAATTTTTTTCTAAAAAATTTAATAATTGAATAATCCCAGGGTTTTAATCTCCAAAAACCTGAATCAGCATGTAAAATAAAAATATCAAATTTAAAACAAAGTCTGAATAATAAAATTAAAGATAAAAAATATGTAGATATTGTAATAATTAATCTTTTATATCAT
>JBKBTB010000220.1:0-3180 GCA_046291015.1 Exilispira sp.
AGAAAAACAAAAAGAAGGAAAAAAACGAATGAAAAGATTTGGGGAAATAGATATACCGCAAGATGCTTTTATTAAAGTATTAAAAGCAGAAGAAGTAGATTGATTAATATATATATTAGATTTGACTTTTTAATTATTATTTGTTATACCTTTTTAAGGAGTATTGTAAATTATAAGTAGATTGTCTTATGAAAAATCTGTTTTATGGAGGAGATATGATTCTTAAATCAGACCTTTTTATTGAAAATGCCCCTCAATTAAAAGAAAAGAAAATTTTGCTTAGAGTTGATTATAATATACCTACTGATGATAGTGGACAAAAGATTTCAGATGATTCAAGAATTAGAATGAGTATTCCAACAATCAAGTATTTATTATCCAATGATTGCCGGATAATTATTATTTCCCATAAAGGAAGACCTAAAGGAAAAAGAACAGATAAAGAAACTTTATCTATAGTCAAGCCAGCTTTAGAAAATTTATTAAAAGAAGCAAATATTAAATATAATTCAGTTAAATTCGTAGATGATTGTATTGGTGAAAAGGTTAAAAAAGAAGTGGAATCAATGTTACCAAAAGATATCTTAATCTGCGAAAATTTACGATTTTACAAAGAAGAAGAAGAAAATAATCCAGATTTTGCAAGAAAACTTGCAGAAAATGCAGATTACTTTGTTTCTGATGCATTTGGTGCTGTTCATAGAGCTCATGCTTCTGTTGAAGCCATAGCAAAGTTTTTACCCCATTATTATGGTTATCTGATTCGAGATGAAGTACAAAACTTAAATTATGTATTAAATAAACAAAATCCACCTTTAGTAGCGATAGTCGGAGGTTCAAAGGTTTCATCAAAGATAGATGTTCTGTTACAGCTTATAAAAAAAGCCGATTATATTCTTATTGGTGGTGCTATGGCTTATACATTTTTAAGAGCCAATGGTCTTGAAATAGGCAAATCTCTTGTTGAAACCGAATATATTCAGTCAGCCTATAATATAATGAGTGAAGCGGCAAAGGCAAAAGTTCAGTTTGTATTACCAGTTGATCATATTATGGCAACAGAAGCAAAAGAAAATGCAAAAAAATTTAAAACAAGAGGACCGGATATTGATTCAGATAAAATGGGTGTTGATATAGGTCCAAAAACAATAAAATTATTTAAAGACTATATAAATAAAGGTAATACAATTTTCTGGAATGGTCCACTCGGTATATTTGAAATACCCGCTTTTGCAAAAGGAACAATAAAAATTGCCCAGATAATTGGTAAGACAAAAAGTTTCAAAGTTGTTGGTGGTGGAGATTCTGTTGCTGCAATTGCTATGGCAAAACTTGAATCAAAGTTCAACCATCTTTCTTCTGGTGGTGGTGCTTCCTTGGAATATATCGAAGGTAAAAAATTACCCGGTCTTGCAATATTTGAATGATTGCAAGATTTATTCAAAAATATATAAAGATGAGGTAAAACTGATGAAAGCTTTGATAGCTGGAAACTGGAAGATGAATCTGAATTTAAATGATGCAAAAGCCCTTGCTCAAAATCTTGTTAATGAATTTACCAATCCAAAAGATGATATTGCGATATTTCCTCCTTTTATTTATATTTTAGCAATTTTAGAAATTTGCAAAAATTCACCTATAAAGGTCGGGGCTCAAAATTGTTACTATAAAGAAAAAGGAGCATTTACAGGAGAGATTTCAATATCAATGCTTTCAGATTTAAATGTTAATTATCTTATTTGTGGTCATTCTGAAAGAAGGACATTGTTTAATGAAACAGATGAACTTGTTTATCTAAAGGCAAAAGCTGCAATTGAACATGGTATTATTCCTATTGTATGTGTCGGAGAATCCCTAAAAGAAAGAGAAAATTCAAAGCATATTGAAAAAGTTACCTCTCAAATAGAATATATTTTCTCAAGACTTTCATTTAATGACAATGCCGATGATTCATCTAAGATTATTATCGCATATGAACCTATCTGGGCTATCGGTACCGGTAAGAATGCTATGCCAAAAGATGCCTATCAGATGCATAAAACGATAAGAAAGGTTGTGGAAAAATATACTGGACCAGTATTTGCAAATTCACTAAGAATTCTTTATGGTGGTTCGGTTAATCCAGAAAATATTGATGATTTAATGAATGTTTCACAGGTAGATGGTGTTCTTGTTGGAGGAGCTTCATTAAATTTTGATTCATTTAAAAGAATTATTGAATATAAATCTTCTCAATGTTAAATAAAATAATTCTTTTATAGTTTGTTAGGAAAATTTTATTAATAGAGATATTTTAATTAGAACATTTTTTATTTATATTATTTTTAATCAGGAGGAAATTTAAATGATTACATTTTTAACAATTCTTTTCTTTATCTTTTCAATACTTTTAATCTTTGTTGTTGTTTATCAATATAGAATTAAAAATACTCTAAAAGGCAGACAAAGTCCTGAAAAAGAAAAACTGCTTAACTGGTTGGTTACCGGTGTTGGGGTTATTTTTTTTATTGTGGTTTTTTTGCTCGCTTTTACTTATAATAAGATTGCTATTGAAAATAAAGCTGCAATAGAAAGTATAAATAAAGCTACTGAAAATCAAAATCAGACTAATATAAATCAAACCACAACACCTGTTGAACAAACACAGACAGAAAGTCAAAACGAGAATAATCCTGCGGAAAATACACAAACTAATAATCAATAATATTTGAAAATATTTGAAATTTTTTCTTTAAAGTATTATAATATCTGCAGGATACTTTAAGGAATTAAAAATGGCAGAAATCCACATTAATAATGTTAAGCAAATAATTGATAAAGAAAATGCAATCTCTACCGGTAAGAAAAGTTTCAATGCTGCTATACAAATTGTTAGGTTTTATATTGATAATTTCGAATTCGCTCTTGACATTATGGATGTCAAAGAAATTAAAGAGATGGATAAAATTAGAAATTTACCTAACGCTTTACCATTTGTTAAGGGGCTTTTAAATCTTAGAGGAGATATTATTCCGATTCTTGATCTAAAGAAGAAATTAGAACTTGAGAATTTAAGCCTAAAAGATCTTGCTAATTTAGGTGAAAAACAAAAAGAAAAGAATGAAATTACCAGTAATGATAAAGAAATTATTGATATAGTTAAAAAAACAGATATAAAATCTGTGCAAAATGAAAAAGAGC
>JBKBTB010000011.1:0-17153 GCA_046291015.1 Exilispira sp.
CTAAAGGTTTTGATTATTCATCATTTAGCCAGGCTTTTAATAAATTTATTTCCTATCTGGAAAAATAATTTTAATTTACATTAATAACAGGAGTATGTTGTATGCTTTCTTCAAACGAAATAAGAGAATTATTTTTAAAATACTTTGAGCAAAGAGAACATAAAATTTTTGAATCATCACCTGTTGTTCCATACGATGATCCAACATTGCTTTTTACAAATGCAGGTATGAATCAATTCAAAAAAATATTTCTCGGAGAAGTAAAAAGTGATTTAAAAAGAGCAGCAAGTGCTCAAAAATGTATAAGAGTCTCGGGTAAACATAATGATCTGGAAGAAGTTGGTAGAGACGGCAGGCATCATACATTTTTTGAAATGCTTGGTAACTGGTCATTTGGAGATTATTATAAGAGAGAATCACTAAAATGGGGTTGGGATTTTTTGGTAAATGTATTAAAACTTGATCCATCAAGGTTGTATGTCTCAGTATATAAAGATGATGATGAAAGTTATGATATATGGGCAAAAGAAATAGGAGTTTCTGAAGAAAAAATATATAGACTTGGAGACATTGAAAAAGGCGATGAAGAGAATTTCTGGTCTATGGGTGAAACAGGACCATGCGGTCCATGCAGTGAAATATATTATGATCAGGGACCTGCTGTTGGCTGTGGAAGATTGGACTGTTCAATAACCTGTGGTTGTGATAGATTTTTAGAAGTATGGAACCATGTTTTTATGCAATATAACAGAGATTCTTCTGGTAAACTCAACCCTTTACCATTTAAATCAGTTGATACCGGTATGGGACTTGAAAGAATTTTAGCTATTGTTCAAAATGTTACATCCAACTATGAAACAGATCTATTTGAGCCAATAATAAAAAAACTTACAGAATTAACAGGATTTTCTTTTGAAGAGAAAAGAGTACCTTTTCAGATAATATGCGATCATATAAGAATGCTTACATTTGCAATTGCAGATGGGGCATTCCCCTCCAATGAAGGAAGAGGTTTTGTAGTTAGAAGAATTTTAAGGAGAGCTGCAAGACAATCAAGATATCTTAATATAAAAAAACCATTTTTATATCAGCTTGTTCCGTCAGTTACTTCAAAAATGGGAGTTTATTATAAAGAAATTGTAGAAAAAGAAAAACTGGTTATGGATATAATAAAATCGGAAGAAGAAAAATTCAATAAAACTCTGGATAAAGGGCTTGAACTTTTCAATGAAAAACTTTCTGAAATAAGAGAAAAAGGGCTTAATAAGCTTGATGCTGAAACTGTTTTTACTTTGCATGATACATATGGTTTTCCATTGGACCTTACAAAGTTAATGTGCGAAGAAAACTCAATAACTTTAGATGAAAAGGGATTTGAAAATCTTATGGAAAAGCAAAGAGAAAGATCAAGAAATATAAAAACCCAATATGATTTTTCTCTTATAGAAAAAGAAGGATGGAATATTATTGAAAAAGCCGAATCAAAATTTACCGGATATGTTTATGATGAAAAGGATCTTTGTATTCAATCATCTTTAATCTCTTATAATGTTGAAAATGATAGGATATTAGTGTTTTTCAAGCAGACTCCTTTTTATGCTGAAAGTGGTGGACAGGTTGCGGATAGCGGTTATATATTTGGATTTATTAATCAGCAGGAAAATTTTGTCTATAATGATAAGAATTTTAAGACTTTTAATAATATTTCTTTCGAGTACTTAAAAAGTAAAGCCGATGTTGTTCTAAAGGTTGAAAATGTATTTAAAACAGTTAAAGGAAATCTTCATCTTTGTATTATAGAAGATGGTAAAAATTTAGTTAATGATCCTCTTCAATTTACAAAAATGAACTTTATATTGAAAGTTAATTCAAAGGATAGATTTTCTACGATGAGAAATCATACCGCAACACATCTGCTTCATCAGGCTCTTATAGATACTCTGGGTTCACATGTTCAGCAATCAGGTTCTTTTGTTTGTCCAGAATATTTAAGATTCGATTTTCCTCATCATGAAAGCCTAAAAGAAGAGCAGATTGAAAAGATTGAAAATATCGTTAATGAAAAGATAATGCAAAATATTCCAGTTATTGTTCACAATGATTTAAGTCTTGAAGAAGCAAAAAAAATGAATGCTAAAGCACTCTTCACTGAAAAATATGGAGACAGGGTAAGAGTAGTCGAAATTCCAGGTTATTCCATAGAACTTTGCGGTGGCACGCATAGCCCAGATACCGGGTTCATTGGTGGTTTTGTTATAACATCTGAAAGTTCCATTGCTGCCGGGACAAGAAGAATAGAAGCAGTAACAGGAAATAAAGTGCTGGAAAATCTTAATAATTTTAGAAAAATATTAAAAAATACGGCAGAAGTTTTGCAAATAAAAGATATAAACAAGATTTATGATATGGTTATTAAAATAAAAGAAGAAGATGATAAATTAAGAAAAGAGAATGAAATTTTAAGAAATAAAGTTGTGAATTATAGTTTTGATTTGATAATCAAAAAACCAAATATTATAAATGATATTCCTCATTATCTTGCTTTTTTTGAACAAGAACCGATAGATAATATTAAAAAATATGCAGATAAATTTAAGTCTGAAAAAGATGGTGTTATACTTTTAATCAACAAACAAAATGATTCAAACACTCTAATATGTGCTGTATCAAAAAATTATACCTCAAAAATTAAGGCAAAAGAATTTTTACAAAATATTACCAGAAAATCTCAAGGTTCTTCTGGAGGCAAGGATGATTTTGCTCAGGGTGGGGTGAAAAACTTCGATTTATTAATCTCTGTGATTAAGGAATACGGTTTTTCAATTTGACAATTTATATGGCTCTTTTATAATTTAGATAAGTTAATTTAGATCAAGGAAAATAAAATGTTATACACAAAGGTACTTTTACATGGCAGATGTCTGGATACAGATGCTATTTTTTCAGAATTACCATTTATTGGTTCAAAAAAGTTTACAATAGCAAATTTTACCATTCTTTGCGAAAATATAATAAAAAATAAATCAATTAGATATGTTATTTTAGAATATGACTTTTCCTTTACCTGTCTTATGGGACAGCTTGAGCAGATTTTTAATATATTAAAAAGGTTAACTGTTCACGGGAAAAAAACTGTTTTTTATGCAAGCTCTTATGATGAAAAAGCTCTTTATTTAAGCAGTGCCTGCTCTTGTAGAATAATGCCTGAATGTGGTGTTGTCTCTTTTCTCGGTTTTAAAAGACAATTTAATTTTTTTAAGAATCTTTTAGATAAACTAAATATAGAGGCAAATGTTTTAAGAAGAGGAAAATTTAAAGGAGCAGCAGATATATTCAGAGTAGATAAGATAGATGAGGCACAGACAATTGCTTATAGTAGAATTTTAGATATCTTTGATGAAACGGCTAAAAAAACTATATGTTCTTCTTTTAACTTTAGCAGAGAATTTTTTAAGGAAAATATTGAAGGAAGATTTATACCAGCCGAAGAAGCAAAAAAGTATGGAATTATTACAGAGATTTCTCATTTACAACAATTTATAAATAAAATAGTAGAAGAAAAGAAGATTCATAAATATACCTTTAAACACCTGAAGCAATCATTTGGTAAAGGTAAAAAAGTAGCAGTTTTATATTTTGATGGTGGTATAAAGGATGGAGATAATGATTCGACAGGTCCACTTGGACAGGAAATTGGTGACAGGTATATAATAAAGCAGATAGAAAAGATAAGAAAAAACAAAAAAATAAAGAGTGTCATTTTCAAAGTAAATTCTCCAGGAGGTTCTGCTATTGCTTCTGATGCAATTGCAAATGAATTACTTGAATTGAAAAAGGAAAAAGACCTTATTGTCGTTCAATCGGGAGTGGCTGGTTCTGGTGGTTATTACATTTCTTTTCCTGCAGAAAAAATCTTTACTCAAAATACAACAATAACTGGTTCTATAGGTGTAATCTCTGTTTTTTTTAACATGAAAGATTTTTATGAAAAGCTTGGGATTACTCATTCGACATTGAAAACAAATGAATTTGCAGATATATACACAACAACAAGAAGGAAGACAGAACAGGAGCTTAAAATACTCGATTCAGAAATAGAAAGAATATACAATGGTTTTATATCAAATGTTGCAAAACATCGAAATAAATCTATCGAACAGGTTGATGAAATAGCTCAGGGTAGGGTATGGGCTGGAATTGATGCAATATCAATTGGCCTTGCAGATGAAATTGGAGATTTATATAGTGCTCTCGATTATATTAAGGAAAAATATAAGACAAAAAATCTATATGTAGAGTTTTACCCTAAGAAAAAAAAGAATTTATTGAGTAGAATATTATCTTCCTCAAAAGAAGATATGGCATCTGATTTTAGGTTACAAATTTTGCTAAATTTACCAGATTATTTAAAAAGAATGGATAAAAAAGTTTTATCGATAATTTCGGAAATGTTTTTAACAGATTTCTATATTTAATAGATTTTAGAAAATTTATCAATGTAAAAAATTTATAATAATGTTTTTTATTGAAAACTTTTGATTATAAAAGATTCTTTTTTCTTAACTATTTAATCTTATTATATATTAATTTATATCTTAATTCTTAACTCTTAGTTAATATCTTATAGATAGTTTTTACAATGAAAAAAAGAATAATAATCCATATTGCTATAAATATTGTTGCAGCTAACCAGTTTTTACGAAGACTTATTTGATTTTGTTCTGCCTTTTTCCGGCATTTATCTATAATGTTTTTTGGTATTAATTTTATAGATAAAGTTATTAGTGCGGGAAGTAAAAAAAGATCGTCAAGATATCCAATAATAGGTATGAAATCTGGAATTAAATCTATTGGACTTGCGGCATATCCTATTGTTAATATAATAATTACTTTAGGAAGAAAAGGGGTATCTTTATCCAGATATGCATAATATAAAGTTGTAATCTCTTTTTTTAAACTGGCTGCCTTTTCTTTTAATTTATTTAGTTTTTCCTTAAAATTTCCATTTGTTTTCATATATAATCAATCCCCTTTTTTAAGGATATCTCTTTAAGATCTTCAATTAAAGAGTTATTATTATGCATATTATTATCAATATTTTTATCTATATTTTTAGATATGATTAATATCTCTTTATTTTTAAGAAGTATGAATATATTGTCTTTCAATTCAATAAATTTATCTATAAAGCTGAAGACTACTTTTCTTTCTCCCGAATTATCAAACCAGTAAATGAAGAAATCATCATGGTCAAAAGCAGCCTCAATTTCATCATCATTACCATATTTTTCATCGACAATTATTTTTTGTAAAACTTTATACCATCTCTTTTGCAAAAATTCATAAAATGCAAATGATAAAACAAATAAAAATATAAATAATATTATGGAGATATAACTCATTTTTAATGAAGAATTTTCTAGTAAAATAGTTATAAGGAATAGGACAATAATAGAATTTTCCCAGTTAAAAAGGAAAATAGAACTAACTTTTTTAGATTTTGAAATAGAATATAAATTTGCCGTAATAATATCTTCTTTTTTTAACTTAAATTTATACATTATCTTACACCCCATTAAATTATAATTTTTTTTAATTTATTTCTTTTTAATGCTAATAAATACAAAATCACCAATATTTACCCTCGAATATATATCTTTTTTAGTTATTTCTAAAAGCGCACAGGTTTCAGATAGTTCTATTATCTTAGCAGTTGCCATAAAACCTATATTTAAATCGAAACCAAAAGAGTTGAAATTCTTTTTTAATTGATTTTTATTAATTATTATAAATTCTGTATCTTTTGTTATGCCATTTATGTACCCAAGATTTATTAAAACTCTGCTTCCAACAGCATCCAGTATTTTCCCTCTAAGTGGTATTATTGAGTTGATATAATCTTTAAAATTTGCAGCAATTTCAAGCACCGGAAAATCAAGACTTGAAAAAAAGATCTTATTATCAAGAGTATACAAATTTTCTGGATTTATTATCTTTGTATGAATTCTAAAACCATTATTTGGAATTTTGTCTATCTTTTCAATAATAATTGCATAATCAATATTTTTATTTTTTGAAATAGTGCTTATTTCTGTCATTGAATTAACAACTTCATCATGAAGATAAATATTAATTCCATATATTGAGGCTAATTTATCATACATCATTTGCGAGAAGATATTATTTATATCGAAATGATCTTCTCTCAAATCTGAAGGCAATGCAAATATTCCAATGGTAAGAAAACTATCATTATTTGAATAAGGTTTTATCTTATAGCGATTTTCAAGTGAATTTCTAAGGGAATATGTAAGTATATCTATCCTGGTGTCAATACCTTTATATCCAAGATCCTTTAAGATATTATATTGTTCAAGTTGTTTAAAGTAAGCCTTTTTAGATCTGAACATCTCGCTTAATGTAAATCTATAGTTTGTATTCATAGGCATAAGCCTGACCGCTCTTCTAAGTAAAATTTCACCTTTTTGTGAAAAGCCATTTGAAAAGAAAAAGTTTGCCCATTTATAATTATATTCTGCTAATTTTGATTTTAAATCATAGAACTCCATAAGATTTGCCTTAATCAAAAGTTCTTCTAATTTGAATCTGACAACCTCATCATAAGGAAATAATTCTAATGCATTATTTAAATAATTTATAGCATTATTGTAATTGTTAAGTTTCTCATATATATATGAATTTAGCCATAAAACATTTAGTTTTGTTGGATAAGTTTTATATAATTTTTGTAAAACAAAAAGAGCATCGGTTAAAAAATTTTGCTGTATAAGAATATAGGATTTAATAAATAAACCCTGAGGATTGTCTGGATCAAGCTCGAAAAGTCTTGTTAAAAATTCATTTGTTTGTTCTATATCATTTTTATTAAAATAGTAATAAGCAAGTTCTTCAAAAATTAAAGGCTCATAAGGGGCTATATCGAGTGCTTTTCTGATGTAAATCAATGATTCCTTATCCTTTCCAAGATTTTGATAAAACTTAAAAAGATAGAGGTTTACCTTCCAGTCATCTGGATATCTTCTAAGCAGCTTTGAGTAAATATCAAAAGCCTCATTAATACTAGAAAGATATATCTTAATCTCTGCTTTCAAAAAGTAAGCATCCAGAAAGGTTGGATTTCTATTTATTATTGAATCACAGATATTTTCTGCTTTTTTTAAATCACCAAGTTTAATTAATATTTTGGCATATAACAATAGAAAATTATTATCTTCTGATTCCAGCTTTAATCCCTTTTGAACTATATCCATCGCTTCTTCATATTTTTCAAGTATAAAATAGCAGCTTGCAAGATGAAAATATGCGTCAAAATAATTTGGATTTAATTCTATTGCTTTTATATATTGTTCTATAGCCTTCAGGTAATCTTTGCTCTGCTCATACTTTAAGCCATTTTGATAATAATTTATAGCATTATTATCTTGAAAACTTAAAATTATTAAAGAAAACAATAAAATTAAAAGAACAATCAGTTTTTTCATTATTTATCCCTTTATTTCTGAAACTTAAAACTGTAATAATTTAAATTTTTGATTTTTCAACTTTCATGCTTTCTTCTAAAAACAAAGCAAGATGAGCCTGGTCATAAAAAGTTATTTTAGGAAAATCTAAAAGATATTTTTCGGCATCCTGATCAATAGGAAAGTTATAGAAAAAGTAACAGGTTTCAATATTCTGTTCATCCAGTTCTGCATTTATTAATTCAAATAGTTTATAAGAAAGATCATATAAGTTGACCCTGCGAAAAATAAACAAAGCGTTTTTATGAGGATACTCTATTTCTGTTGCAAGGATTCTTAGTGAAGCTATTTCTTGATTATGATCGAATTTAGATTTTATTTTTAAAGGAATATACTCAAAAAGTCTAACAATCCTTAAATTGACTTTAACAAAACCCCTGTCTGTAAGTCTTAAATATTGAGATAATAAAGATTTTTTTATCTTCTCATTTTGTGAAGCCGTTGGTTTTAATTGTTCAAACTCCTTTTTAAAAAATTCTGGAGGCGGAATTAAAGTTTTTTTAATGGAAAAACCAAAAATATCGAGCAATATCTGACCATGCTGGATTCTTTTTACAAAGTTTTCTATTTTATTTTCAGAAAATATTATGTTTTCATCAAAATTTTCAAATAGATTAAAACTGGTTTTTGCTTCAATCATAAAATGATTTAAATTTTGTTTATCTTTAAGAATTCTAAGAAGATAAATCGCATTTTCAAGTGCCTTTGCTTTTAATGATTCACCAATGTCAGATTTTAGGGTATTATCTAATAATATTAAAAACTCAGTTTTATATGAAATCAGCTTTACATTTTCATTTTCAGGATTATTGAAAATCTTATCATTCAATATTTCATTGTCAAATTTCAGGCTGGTTTTATTGTTCGAATTTTCACCATTTGAATTATTCACTAAATTATAAGCTGAAAAAAGTATTAAAAATCTTCTATAAAACTCAAATAATATATTGTTTGCAAAATTTGCCTTTGATAACCATAATTGAGCATTTGAATAATCTTTTTTAAAAATATAATAAAGAGCTATTATAAAAATAGCTTCTTTTTTTGCATTTTTTATAAAAAGTTCCATTGCATTGTTTTGAGCTCTTTCTTTCAGCTTAAAAAATAAAGCCAGCGTATAATTAAAAAAGATATCTGCAATTCTTTTAGATATAAACAATGCTCGTTCAAGATAATAGATTGCATTTTCAAATTGTTGTTGAGACAGAAAAATTAAACCGATAAGATTGCACCATGATGCTTCATATTTTCCTTCCTTTTCGACCTGATAAAGTTTCTCAAAACTCTCAGTTGTTTGATTTAAATCGAAAAGTATTTGTGCCATTTTTGTATTATGAAACATTTTGATATATCTATCTTTTATAAAACCTTTTTCAACAGCTATTTGCATATAATGAAGTGCTTTTTGCTTATTATTGAGTTTTAAGTAACTATCGTACAGATAAGTTAGAAGAGTTTTCTCATATCTATGAAATTTAAAAAACCTTTCAACTTTCCTTATAACATGTGTATAATTTTTATTATCAAATAGCTTACCCACCTTGTTTATTGTTGAAATTAAATTGATAAATGGAATTAAAAATATAATTATAGTGGCAAGAATAAAAGATGCAATATATGGTATATAAGGGAAAGAAATGATATTTTTTAATGTAGTATTAATAATATTTTCCATATAATAGTTTTGTAATATTTTTATAAATTTTCAATTAATCTTTTTTAATAGATTTTAATATATTGAAAAATTTAATTTATATCTTAAATTTTATTTATAAAAAAGCCGAATTTTAATTTAAAAATATTTGATAAAATGCACTAAGAAATTTCTTAATCAATTTATATAAGATATTTAAGTTAGATAAAAGTCTAATCTTGTGTTTTTAATTTTTTTTTTAATAACTTTAAATTTCTTAAAAAGTTTATAAGGAAAGAATATGTTTAATAATGAGCTTATTAAGAAATTTTCAAGAGTATATAAAAATGGTGATGAAATATTTAAAGAAGGGGATTTTGGAAGGGAATTATTCATTATTATAAAAGGGGAAGTAGAAATATTTCGTTTAATTGATGAAAAGAAAAGGACATTGGCAATATTAAAAGAAGGGGATATTTTTGGAGAGCTTGCAGTTATAGATAAATTTCCTCGTTCAGCAAATGCAGTTGCAACAAAAGACAGTGTCCTTCTTGCAGTAAATTCTTCTGCCTTTGAAACTGTTATTCTGGCAAATCAGGAATTTACAAAAAAAATCATCAAGCTTTTATCGGCAAGACTTAGAAAAACAAATGACATCGTACTTTCAATTTATCAAAAAGATAGAGAGGAAAAAATTTTATCAGCATTAAATGAATTTTATAATCTTGAACTTATATCTAAAAGATTAAAAATAAAAGATAAAATAGAAAAATCCAGATTTTTAGATTATGCAGAGAAAACAAAAGGAATACCATCTAAAATTACAGAATCTTTCCTTTATAATCTTAAAAAACAAAACAGAATAGATCTAAAAGAAAATATAATAACTATAATTGATATAGATAGAAGAAAAAAAATTACCGGTCAACAACAGGAATAAGGCAGATAAACTCTAAAATTTCGCTTCCACTATTAAAATATTGATGTTCCTCAAAAGGAGGAATAAATGCGACATCTCCAGCTTTAACTTTTATACTCTCTCCTTTTGAATTTCTAATTTCACCGCTTCCTTTCAAGAAATAATTTTCATGTTCCCATTCATGACTATGCAATGGTGAATTTCCACCAGGTTGTATTTTGAATATTCTCATAATAAAATTTTCAGCTCCTTCCTTTTTACCAATGACAACTTTATATTCTGTATCCTTTGCACCATCCATAGTTACCTGTTCAAAAGGGATATTTTCTACTGAATTTTTGTATATGTTCATTTTAGCCTCCAGTTTATTTTTATAGTATAAAAAAAATAATAAAAGATAAAAAAAATAATAAAAGATAAAAAAATAATAAAAGATAAAAAAATAATAAAAGATAAAAAAATAAATAAATAATTTTCAAAAGTAAAAATTGCAAAAATAGTTCGATTCTTTAAATTATATAAAATAGATAATAATCCATGATGCTATATCTATGAGAAAAATTAAAATAAATATTGTTGCTGGTGATAATGTAAATGAAAATAAAGTAAAAATTCCATTATGAATTATCATTAAAAATTGAAAAATTGAGACTGAAAACAAAAAGATACCTGCTAAAAAGAATATTATTTGTAAAATATTAATTTGAGAATCATTTTTTTTCATTCCAGCTAAAGAAATCTTAAAAGCAATCATTAAATTAAAAATAAAAGAAAGATAAAAAAGAATTTTTTGTTTGAGATAATCTGTAAAAAGAGAGGGCATATAGCCAAGGCTTACAATAAAATTTTTAAGATCAAAAACAGAATAAAGTGGAAATAAGTTGAATGATCTTAAGAGGATAAAATTCTTAAAATATTGAATTTTTATATCAAAATATGTTATCTCATGTTCATTATCAATATTTTTAAAAACAAAATAGTTTTGAACTTTTTTACCATATTTATAATAATAACTGGTTTTACTTGATAAATTATAAAGATAAACATCAAATAGATATATCTGGTCGAAATAATATACTACTTTATCTATAAATATCAAATAAGAAACACCTTCTCTTTTAGCATCTTTTAACTTAAATAAAGCAGAATTCAATCCGGGATAATCTTTTTTTTCTAAGGCATCAGCTACAAAAAAATCAACTTTTCGATATAAATTGATAGCTTCTTCAAGATATGGTTTAATAGATTTGTCATTCGGATATTTTCTGGATAGAGCCAAAAAAAGATTGTATGCTTCAACATATTTTTTTTCCTGTAAATAGGATATACCAAGTCTTTTTTGCTTCATTATATAAAGAGCATCTTCCTTTTTAGTCATAACTTCATTTTCATATATGCTTTTTACTTTATCGTAAAGTGATCTTGCATTTGAATCTGTGGGATTCAATAATAGATATCTTTCAAGATAATATATAGCCAAAACATATTCCTTCATTTTTGTATGATAAAGAGCAAGGTTATATAAACTTGCAGCATTAACAGGTGGTGAAGAAAAAGTTGGTAGTGGCGAAGGCTTTGGAATCTCGCTATATTTTTTTCTTTCAAGCTCAGCGACAAGATCTATTATATCCATATTTTTGGGTTCAAATGTAAGATATCTTTTATAATATTCAAGTGCAAGAGTATATTGTTTTGAAAGTTCATATTCCTTTGCTTTTTTGAGATACTGATAGCTGAGTTTAGTTGTAATGAGAATTTGAGAGACTTTTAGGTTTAAAAATGGCAACAAAGCCTCATTAAGAATTGTTACAAAAAGAAAACAGATTATTAAAAATATGAAAAAAGATGCAATATAATCATTTTCCTGAAGTTCATTTTTCCCTTTTCTTAAACCTATACTGTAAATTAAGCAAAAATTAAAGATAACAGAAAAAGAGAGAATATAAGGGAGTAAATTTATTGTTTTTACAAGTGAAGAAAATAAAATATATTCGGTTTTTGATTTCTTTAGTACACTTTCAATATCATATGTGAAAGATTGATAAGAAAACATTATTAAAAAAACAAATAAAGTTAAGCCAATAGTTACAATTAATAATTTATTTATTAAAAATGATGTCTCTTTACCAGTTGCCATAGTCTACCTTAAAAAAATATAATAATGCAATATTTAATCTTATTATTCTATTTTCCCCTTTTCCCGATTTGAGCTTTTTTAGCTTGCTGGATTTTAGTGTGAAAAATTTTTCTTGAGTATTTTATATATATCAATAAAGCTTCAAACAAAAAAATTATTGAAAATATCATTACAGGAAAAAGGTATATATATATTTTTTGTAATCTTAAATCTTTTAGGTAATCTATGGAAAACTTAAATGTCGCTAAAAATAAAAATGAAGTCAATAAAATTAAAATTGCCGAAAAAATAAAATATGGAAATGGAAAATTATCATTGTGAATTATAAATGGTATCCAGCATATGACAAAGAAAAAAGAGAAAAGATATATTATAAAAAATATACCTTTTGAATTACTTAGAAAGTAAACCAATTCTTCAAAATTTTTATTTATATTTTTTATTAAAGGATTTAAAAAGGAAAGAGAATCTATCTGCCCGATCTCATCGATATATTTAAAATCTTTACCAATACCATTATTGAGTTTTAGAATCGTTATTAAATTTTTCTTTAAATCTATTTTAATATCACTTATAAAAAAATTATTGTTTTCAAAATAATATGCTTTTTTGTTTTCAAAATAAAACTGATATTCTTGAAAGGTCATTATTCCTTTTTCATAGATAAAAGGTATTGTTTCATTTATCTTTGGCTGGTATAATTTTGATATTGTTTTTACTCTATTTGAGTCCTGGAATAATGAAATATAAAGAGAACCAAAGATTATTAAACAGAAGATCAAAAGCCCTATAGCAGCACCTATGCTTGAACTTTCTCTTGAAGCAGTGTAGCTAAATGATATAAATGCTGTTATCATAAGAGAAATAGGCAAAAGTGCATATATAACTATATTTATTTTCAAGATAAGGTAATAAAATACAATAAAATTTGAATAAAGATAATGGTATCTCTGAATTTCATTTGAAGATAAAGCAATATAAAATATAATGGTAAGTATAAAACTAATAATAAAGCTAATTAAAAGATATTTTAATGTTAAAATAGCATCTTTTATAATCTTTTTCATAAACAATTTAAAAGATATTAAATTAATTTTTATTTAAATTTTACTTCAAAATTAAATTTATCAAATTTTATTTTAAAATTTATTTTTTTATTACAACTTGATTATAACTATTTAAATTATAAAATCAAACAGGACAATTTATAATTGATTATAATTAAATTTATAAAGGGATTAAAAAACATGAATAAATTTAAATTTTTTCTTATTTTTCAGTTCCTTATAATAATGATTCTAATTTTTATATCGTCAGAAAATGCAAACTTCTTTTATGAAATTGTGAAAGATTTTGATATTTTATACAATTTCGAAAATATAGATAATTTTATTGTATATTACAGGTTCTATAATCTGGTAAAACAAAGGTATTTTATTTATGGGTATGATACAAAAAATGATAAAAATTATGGTTTTTCTCCACCAAATGAGTTTATTACTACAAGACCTTTTTTTAATGAAAACAAAAATGCATTTGCCTATGGAGCATTATATCAGGGGAATGATTTTGTATGGTATAAAGATTTTAAGAATAATTCTGCTTATAAAATATTATATTCAATTTCTGGAAAGCTTTCATTACTTTCACTTGACAGAAGTCATAAAAATATAATAGTTGGCTTTGATTATCTTGCGCCTCAGCAATTTTTATATGTTTCAGGAGTTAAAGAGTTTTATACTTATCCAATGGCATCATATCCAAATATTGTTGAAGTCAATTTTACTTTTGATGAAAAATTTATCTATGTAATTTATAAATATGAAAATCTTTACAATTGCGATATTCTTCCTTTATCTGAAAATCCTTATAAGAGCTCATCTTATAAGCCACCAGTCAAAAAAATATTTTCTAATGTAGATGAAGTATTATTAAGTAATAGTAGTGTAATATTAACAAGAGAAAAAGAACAATATTTCTTTTATAATATGAAAGATTATAGTAAAAATAAAATTGAAAATTTAGTTGTCTTGAAAGATATAAATAACGATAAAAATTGTATTGTTTTAATCGATGGTGGGCTATATGATAAGAATTTAGAAAAAATAGAATTTATTACCGGGAATGAAAATAAAAATATTAATGAAAAGACAATTATAAATTATTTAAAATTAGGCAAAAAAATTTTTTATTCAAATAATTATTTACTATTAGATGATGATCAAAATAGTTTTTATATCTTTATATATAATGAAGAAAGAAAGATATTTAAATTTTTATCATCAATAACTTTAAAAAGTAAAAACTTTAATCTTATTTCAGATGGAAAAATATTATTGATAAATCAGATTGAAGGTAATCTTATTTTTCTTGTTTATAATTCTTACCTTTCTTCTAATTCTATTTCAATATTATTATACAACAAAGATGATGCTAAAATTGAAACCTTATATTCAGACTATATTTATAGTTTTATCAAGGGCTTAAACTGTTATAATGGTTTTGCTTTTCTTGTAAAAAAAACTTATACAAAGGGTATTTATCAGGAACTTTATTATTATTCTTTTAATGGTAATATTTTGAAAAAAATTTCCGGATGGGAAAATGTTATGGATAATGAACTTGAACTAATTAAAAGAAAAGATTAGATTAAAAAGATTAAATTAAAATTAAAAATCTTAATTAATTAAAAATATAACTGGAGATTTATAGTGAATTATTTGATAATAGGAGCCGGAGCCGTAGGTACAATTTTAGCTAATTGTTTAAAACTTGAAAAAGAAGATAAGATTTTTGCCATAAGATCAAAAAAGAGTTCTGATAAAATATTAAATATCGAAGTAGATATTATTGAACACCTAAAAGATAAAATAAAATTGAATAAAAATGTTATTTATCAATATGATGAAGAAATAGTAAATATCGCTTTTGTAACTGTTAAAAGCAATCAACTTGAAAATATGAAGGATATTTTACAGACTTTAAACTGTAAAGTATCAAAGATAGTCTGTCTTATGAATGGTATGGGTTGGGAAGATTATTTTAAATCTTTTGATACAGTTTATGGAATAGTAATGTATAATGCTTTTAAGATTGATAATAAGGTAATACTTGGATCTAAGGGCGGATTGATAATTGATGAAGCCATAAAACCAAAACTTGAAGGTAGAATTTCTTCACTTCCAGTTCAATATGCAAAAGATATACAGCAGTACAGGTATAGAAAATTATGGTTAAATACAATAAATGGCTTTTTAAGTCTTTTTGGTTTTTCATTATTTCAATTATTTGAAGAAAGTAAAAAATATGATTATAAACCTCTTATTATTTTTAAAAATTATTTAGAAGAAACAGGAAAGCTTTTTGATAGATTATCTATTAAATCATCTGTTTTGCCATCACTGGACCCATTGGATTTAATCAGTCTTATCGAAAAAATTATAAATAAGAAAGAACTGAACCAAAAAGAAGAAATTCTTTTCAATAATCTACCAAAAGGGAAAAATTCAACATTACAATCGATAGAAAAAAAAGAAGAAACAGAGTATAGATTTATAGGTGGATATCTTGTTAATATTGCAGAAAAGATTAATTTTCAATACATATTAAATAAATTTGTAACAGAAAAAATTCTTAATTATGATAGAACAAAAGAATTTAAGTTTATTCAATTAAGTAGTATTATGGATATGATCTAAATTAGATAAAATTATAGAAAATTCTGGCAAAAAAGTTAATTTTTAATAGATAATAATTAAATTAAAAATTATATTGAGTTATTTTTTTAAAAAATTAATAAAATATTAACATTTTAATTTTATTAAAAATCAAATTGCTTAAACTTATGGTGTATAATTTAAGACAAAATAGAAATATTATAATCTGGAGGCTTGATGGAAATAGAAGCAAAAAATCTTTACAAAAGTTATGGAAATATCCAAGCTGTAAAAGATTTTTCATTCAAGACAGAAAGTGGTAAAATATATGGAATTATTGGACCAAATGGTGCTGGTAAATCTACAACAATTAGAATGATAATGGGAATATTGAAGCCAGATTCTGGAGAAATATTTTTTTCAAATGAAAAACTTAACTATGAAACTTTAAACAGAATTGGATATCTTCCAGAAGAAAGAGGATTATACAAAAAAGAAACCTGCGAGGATGTACTTCTTTATCTTGCTGAACTTAAAGGGAAAAAGAAGAAAGAAATTTATCAAAAGATGATAAATCTTTTAGAAAAATTTAATCTTGCTGATTACAGAAAGAAGAAGATTGAAAATCTATCTAAAGGCATGGCTCAAAAATTACAGTTTATTTCTACGGTATTACATGATCCAGATTATATATTCTTAGACGAACCATTTTCAGGTCTGGATCCAGTTTCTGTAGAGGATTTAAGAAGTTTTTTAATTGAACTTAAAAATGCTGGAAAGGTAATTATGTTTTCAACACATAATATGGAACAGGCAGAAAGAATTTGTGATAATCTTTCTTTGATTAATCATGGAGTAGAAGTTCTAGGTGGCACCATTGAAGCTATAAAATCTAAATTTGGTAAAAACTCTATTATAGTATCTTTTGAAGGGGACCTTCCTGATTTAAATCAGATTGCAAAAAATTTGATAAAATATCCAAAATGGGTTGAAATAGAACTTTTAGATAAGATTACACCACAGGATTGTCTTAATTTTCTTGTAAAATCCAGTTTAAAAATAAACAAATTTGAAATTGTTCGACCTTCACTTCATTCTATTTTTATAAAGGTTGTAAAGGAAAAATACAATGAAGAGGTAGATTATGAAGATAAAAACGATATTTAATCACGAATTTAAAGTTTTTGCATTAAATAAAACATTTTTAATATTAACTTTAATCGGTCCTTTTCTTATAATTGCTGTTACCATACTTCCAGCTATTTTT
>JBKBTB010000221.1:0-3165 GCA_046291015.1 Exilispira sp.
ATAAAAAAGGTAAATGATTTAAAAGTTGATATATATAAAACAAAAGGAATCATAACAAAAATATTTTTTTTGGATACAGATAAAATCTATTTATATGAATTAACAAGTGAAAAAAATCCGAAAGAATACGCCTTATTATTAAGCAATAATAAATATAGAAGAGGAGATAAACCTGAAATAGTTGTCGAATCCTTCAGGCTTAAGAAGGATAACTTTGAAGAAAACAAAGAAGAATATCATTCTATATTGAAAAACTATATTTTAAAAAAAACTCTTTTTTCAAATACTGAAATAATTTTATTAATGCTTAAAATTGATATTATAGTTAAACAATATCTTGAAAAAAATGAATCGGTTGTTATTATTCTGGAATCTCATCAAAACAGATCTCAAGAATAATAGATCGGAAATTTATATTTGCATGCAAATTTAGGAGTTTAAAATGAAAAAAGTAATTACTTCTGCATTGATTTATGCAAATGGGCCTTTACATCTTGGACATCTTGTTGAATACATTCAAACAGATATATATGCAAGAGCATGTAAACTTCAAAAAGAAGATGCTATATATATCTGTGCAGATGATACTCATGGAACACCAATTGAAATTAATGCGTTGAATTTGAAAATGACTCCAGTTGAGCTTATAGAAAGATTTCATAATGAACATAAAGAAGATTTTTCAAAATTCTTAGTGCAATTTGATGAGTATTATACTACAAATGGAATAAAGAATAAGGAAATGGTTGAATTGATATATGAAAGAGTAAAACAAAATGGTTATATTTATGAGAAGGAAATTGAATCTACCTATTGTGAACATTGTAAGAGATTTTTACCTGATAGATTTGTAAAGGGAACCTGCCCTGTTTGCGGTGCGGAAAACCAATATGGTGACACCTGTGAAAAATGCAATTCGACATATAAACCTCAGGATCTAAAAGAAAGCTATTGTATAATCTGCAAAAATCCTCCAATTTTGAAAAAAACCAAACATTATTTTTTTAAACTATCGGCTTTAAAAAATGAGATAATAGAATATTTTAAGAATACAAATTTTCAGGATGAAATAAAAAATTATCTTTATAACTGGTTAAATGAAGGATTAAAAGATTGGGATATTTCAAGAGATGGGCCATATTTTGGATTTAAAATTCCAGATTCAGATCAATACTTTTATGTTTGGTTTGATGCTCCGATCGGATATATCGGTTCAACCAAGGAGTATTGTGATAAAAACAATCTTGATTGGAAAGATTACTGGATTTCTCAAAATTCTAAAATATACCATTTCATAGGTAAAGATATTATTTATTTTCATTTTCTTTTCTGGCCAGCAGTTTTAATAGCTGCAAATTTTTCACTGCCAGAACATATTCAGGTGCATGGATTTTTAAATATAAATGGTCAAAAAATGAGTAAATCCAGAGGAACTTTCATAACAGCTAAAGATTTTATTGAAAGAGGTGGAGATCCCCAATACTTAAGATATTATTATGCATCATTACTTAGTAATTCAATAAATGACTATGACTTTAATGATAATGATTATAGAACCATAATAAATTCCAATTTGATTGGTAAGTTTGGAAATCTGGTGAATAGACTTTCAACTTTTATATTAAAAAACTTTGATGGATTGTCCGGTAATCTTATTGATGAAAATATATATTCTTCTTCTTATACTATGAAACAACAATATTTTAGGTATTTAAACAATTTTGAATATAGAAAAGCAATTGAATTATTCCAGAAGAATACGGATTTCGCAAATAAATATTTTCAGGATAATCAACCCTGGCAGAAGATTAAAGATGATAGAGATTTTACTTTAAAAATATTGACTACTACCTTATCTATTGTTAAAGATTTAACAATTTACATTTATCCGATTATACCAGAATACTCTAAATCAATAGCAAGGCAGCTAAATTTTGAGATAGATATCGATCTTATTGGAAAGCCTTTATTTAATCATAAAATAAATGAATCTGGTATTATCTTTAAAAAAATTGAAGACAATTTCACAATTATTAAAAAACCTGCAATAACCCAGATAAATCTGATTGCAGGAAAAATTCTTTCTGTTGAAGATCATCCTGATGCTGATAAATTATATGTATTAAATGTAGACATAGGTTATGAAAGAAGAACTGTTGTAGCTGGAATAAAACCATACTACACCAGGGATGAACTTTTAGGTAAAAATATATGTCTTGTTGCAAACTTAAAAAAAGCTAAACTGAAAGGCATAGAATCCAATGGAATGATTCTTGCTGCAAGCTCCGAAAATGGAAGAGTTGGTGTATTAACTCATAATGGTATTCCGGGAACAAAAATACGCTTTGAAAATATGGACTATCAAGATGATTTTGATGAAATTTCTATAGATAAGTTTAAAGAAGTTGAAATTATAAGCCATGGAGATTCAGTTTTTTACTATGATAATTGTCTTTATTGTGGAAACGAAAAAGTTAAAGCGGATAGAAATATTTCCGGCAAAGTTTCATAAAAACTAAAAACCAATTCGAATAAAAAGGATTGAATATAAAATGATAAAAAGATTTTTTAAATTAAAAAGATATTTAATAATTCTAATACTTATAACTTATCTATCGATAAATCTTTATGCTCAGGATATTTTTCTTACAAGATATAATATTGATAAACAAAGCGCCGCTTCCCTTGCCTTATTGATATATCAATCCCCTATTTTTAATGTTGAAGAGCCTATTAAATCTTTTATCGAAAATAATAAATCATTTTTTGAAAAATTAAGTGATATTTATAATAAAAATTATGAATCTAATGTTGATTTTGGACTCGATTTAGCAGTTTCTGATAGTGCTTCTGCTTCAATAAAATTTAAACAAATATATTCTATTTTTAGTAATTATAAATTTGATGAATTTAACTTATTTCTTTTAGATTTTTTAAAACTAATATTATACAAAGATGACCTATCACTTTCTCTGGAAAAATTTTTTATGAACGAATCAAAAGAAAAAATTAACTTTTCCTTTATACCCATTGATTTATCAACAAAAGAAAATCTTTTCATTCATATTAAAAATACAAAAAATAGTATTGATCATTATTTATTTTTTAAAAATCAAAATATAAATCTGGTTTTATTTGAATTATTAATATATCTTTTCAGAGAAA
>JBKBTB010000222.1:0-3161 GCA_046291015.1 Exilispira sp.
AATAAATAGAATAAAATAGAATTAAATAAAAATAGAATTAAATAAAAATAGAATTAAATAAAAATAGAATTAAATAAAAATAGAATAAAATTAAATAAAATAGAAAATCATGGAAAATATATAGTAAATAAAGGCAAAATAACAAATAAAGATAAAAAAATATAACAATATTATTTATTTATAAATTATTTGTTTATAAATTAATTGAAATTAATTTAATAATGAATAGATAGGTTTAATAAATTATTGTTTTTCTGTTTTACTTAGAATAATTATTTATATTTGTATTCTTTTACAGATTCTTATTTAATTATTACTTTTTCCTTTTGATATTTTTTCAAGCAAAATTTTTACATCTTCAAAATCATAAGGCTTTCTTAAAACATAATCAAAACCATAATTTTGATAATTTGAAAGAATCGGATTACTCGAATAACCACTTGAGACAATATATACTATATTTGGAAATTTATTCTTTGCAATCTTTATAATTTCTTCACCACCAATGCTACCCGGTAAAACAAGATCCAATATGCAAATATCATATCTATTTTTTAAAAGTAAATCAAAAAATTCATTTATATCTTTTGTCGATATTAAATTACAGTTAAAATGTTGAAATATCTTTTTCGCAGTATTAATGACTATTTCATCATCATCAAGTAGCAAAATAGAATAATTATTAATATTTTTATCCTCTATTGTGACATTCTCTTTAGGCAATACTTTTTCGCCTGTTGATGGAAAAAGTAGATGAAATACAGCACCTTTTATCATTTTATTTTCAAAAAATATGTATCCTTGATGATTTTTCGTTATTGTTTTTACAGATGATAGCCCAAGTCCACTGCCAGCTATCTTTGTAGTAAAAAAAGGATTAAAAATTTTAGTTGCAATTTCTTCAGAAATTCCAGTTCCTTCATCTTCAACTGAAATTATACAATACTTTTTATTATCAATTTTTTCATTCTTAAAACTTGACAGATCATTAAATGAAAGAGATATTATTATTTTTCCACTTCCATCATTTGCCTGTATAGCATTTAATACAAGATTATTTAATGCCTGAAAAAATTGGCTTTTATCTGCATAAACATAGTATCTTTCTTGTTCAGAAATTTTTAATTCATAGTCTACCGAGCTGCCTTTCAATGTAAAATTAATTACCGATTTTACTATTTCAAGTGGATCTAAAAGCTCTTTGATTGGATTTCCACCTTTAGCAAACGCAAGAAGTTGCGAGGTTATTGTCTTAGCTTGAAGGGAAACTTCTTTTGCACTTGATAAAAGTTCAGTAAGCTCCTTTTTATCATCAATATAGAGTTGTGCAAGACTTAAATTTCCTATAATTCCAGTAAGAACATTATTGAAATCATGTGCAATCTTTCCTGCTAAAAGCCCGACAGATTCAAGCTTTTGAACTCTTAGTATTTCTTCTTCGGCTTTTTTCTCTTCAGTTATATCTTTGGCGAGCGTCAATACCCACTTTTTATTTTTGTATCTGGATTCAATAGGTATTTTTTCTATTAAAAATATTCTTTTTCTCAAATCAATATCTAAAAGTTCTGATTCCCTTTTTATCATCTGGTTTGATTTTAAAACTTCAATATCATCATAAGATAATTGTTTAAATTGATTTTGCATAGAAGAAGGAAAATATTTTTCAATATTTTTATGCGATAAAATATTAATAAGATCTTTTTCTTCACTTAATTCAGAATTGATAATACCAAAAAATCTAATAAAGTCATTATTATATTCAATTATATTTAAATCCTGATCGCATAGATAAATAATCATAGGAATAGAATTTATTAATTTTCTCAATCTTTGTTCGGAAGTTTCCTTAATCAATTTGCTTTCTTTTATTGTTCTTCCTAAAAAAAATAAAAGGACAAGAATTACAAAAAATATAAATACTAAAATTATAATTAGAATTTTAAAATCCAATATTCTTTCTTTTTCAGATTTGTAAGAAACTCCAATCCACTTTTTAGTTAACCTATCTAAAAGACCATCCTTCCTCGCTTTTTCAATCCCTTTATTTAATATACTTTGGAGTAAAAAATTACCTTTATGTATTCCAAAACAATTCAATCCAGTATATAATGGTTCTCCTATAATTTTAATCTTATCCATATAATTCATTGAAAATATATGATACCAGACAACCTGTTCGTCTCCTATTACAGCATCTACTTCATTATCAATTATTTTATCTATAGCCTGATAAAAATCATCTACATATATTATCTCACATTTTATATTTTTTTCTTTTAAAAATTCTTCTGCGTAATCACCTCTTTGCATTCCAATTTTTTTCCCATTTAAATCCTTAAAGTTATTTATATCATATCTAAGATTACTTACAAAAATTGAAGCTGGTACTAAAAATATTGGATAACTGAAATCGAAATATTTTTCTCTTTTTTCACTATAAAATAATGATGAAATACCATCGGCTTCACCATCTAAAACCATCTGTTGTGCTTCTTTAAACGATACAGAAGTAAATGTAATATTAAAGCCATATTCATATGAAATCCAGCGAAGAAGATCTATCATCATACCATTATAGTTGCCATCCTTATCGATAAATTCAAAAGGAGCATAATTTATCTGTCCGACAAAATGGATATTTTTATTATTTTTTATATATTCAGCTTCTTTGTCAGTTAAATTTGTCTGTTTTTTACTATTTGAAAAGTTTAAATATAAAAGTAAACCAATTGTAAAAAGAAAAATAATTATAGATGATATAAAAATAATTTTTTTTGTAGTTTTATGCATTTTTAATTTTTCCTTGTATATTACTTATATATTATCGTATTTTAAAATATATTATTTTTGTTAATTTTTGTTTTAACAGCATTTATATAATTTTTTTTGTTATATTTTATTGACTGAATTATAACTTTTTATTTACTTTATTTATAAATGCAATTAATTAAAATAAAATTAAATATAAGGATTAATTATTTATGAATGAAAAAATAAATAAATTCAATATAGAAGATAATTATAACCATAATCATAGCCATAATCATAAACATTCTAAAGAGGAATTATTTGATTTTGATGAAAAAACTAAATTAAAAAGTAAAAAAATTTCCTTTGTAGTTTTGTTAAATCTTTTAATAAAAATTTCAGAAGTTTTAGTG
>JBKBTB010000223.1:0-3150 GCA_046291015.1 Exilispira sp.
ATCAAATTTAGAATTTGCTTATTATATAAAGGGAAGTTGTCCAATAACTGAATCAATATGTGAAAACATTATCAATCTTCCCACACATGATAAGATTGATGGAAAACAGATTAAAAAAATAATTACTTTTTTAAAAAATCATATAATTTAGACAAAATTGTAAAATCAATTTAAATTTTAAATGGCTTTTATGAATTCAGATAAACAAATAAATATTATTACAATAATCTTTTTTTTATTTTTTGCCAGCTTTTCTATCTTAAACTTATTTTCATTTATTTCAATCAACAATGTAAGAATTATCAATACAACTCTTATTCTTTTATACATTTTAGCAATAATTGTTTTATCAAAAGATGTTTTTATAATTAATTTAATCTATTATTTAACCGGGTTACTTTCAATTGTTTATTTTGTTGAGATTTTGTTTTTATCGAATCTTTTTGATTATTTGATTATTGCAGACATTATTTTATTATCTTTTGTAATTATTAAAAATAAAATTAATATTAAAAATATTTATATCAAAAATAGTAAAAACAATTTTCCATTAAAATTATTTGCAATCTTTTTAATATTATGGTTTATCTATTCATTATCTGCCTTATTATGGGCTAAAGAAAAATATATTGTGATCCACAGATTGCAATTTATATTATACGCAAACTTAATTTTTTTTCTTTATTTATATCTTTATGATTCTAATAAATTTGAAATAGTTGTAAATTTCTTATTTATTATTTCTATTTTTTTTATTATTACAAGTTTTATAGAATTAAAATTCCATTTTCATTTTAAAGGCTCACATCCATTAAGACTTGGTGAATATTCAAATTTAATTGGTGGAACAACATATAACATTAATGATTTTGCAACATTTTTATATCTTTTTTCATTTTTCATTATTTCATATTTTTGTAAAAGATTCAAAAAGTGGTATTTATCTTTTATTATATTCATTATAATTACACCTTTATTTATTTTTTTTATAAAAAATACAGAATCTTTAGCTAATTTATATGGATATTATATATTTTCCTCATTTTCTATTATAATATTCATTTTATTTATTTTTAATTTAATATTTAAAATTTTATTAAACAAAAAGCATATAGTTTTACTGATTTTATTTTTTTGTATAATTGCTTTATTAGCTGGTTTGTTATTAATATATTTTTCAAATAACAAAATAGAATTAATTTTAAAAAAGATTAATCAAATTATCTCAATAATAAATATTGCATTGGATCCAAAGACAAAATACTTATATTCAGATACTATAAGGATAAGACTTATAATTAATTCTTTAATAATGCTAAAGGACAGTTTTTTTATGGGGGTTGGTCCCGGGAATAGCATAAAACTTATGGCTGAATATTCAAAAAAGTACTATAATGTTGAGAATATAAGAAGTTTACACAATTTCTGGCTTGAACTTCTTGTTGAATATGGATTGATTATTTTTTTAATATTTATTATATTTTATCTTTCATTACTTTTTAGATTTTTAAAAATAACTTATTCAATTAATTCAACTTTAATGGATTCAATTCTTGCAATTTTTTCTTTTTCATCATTAGCAGGATTTTTTATTGCCAGTGTTAGTGTAAGTTCACTACTTACAAGACAACTTGTCTGGATATATTTATCTTACTTAATTATCATTTCGCAATATAATAAATCAGAAGATTTAAACTATAAAACTGCGGAATTTAAAATAAAATATATGTAAAGGTTAAAAATGAAAAAATTAATAGGTATTTTCGGATCCATTTTTGCGTTGCTCATCTTTTCTCCATTATTTATAGTAATTTCTATAGCTATTTTAATTGAAAGTGGACTACCGGTTTTATACAAACAAAAAAGATTGGGTAAAAACTATAAAGAATTTACTTTATATAAATTTCGTTCAATGATAAAGGATGCTGATAAAAAAGGTGCTCTTGTTACAGCGAGTCATGATCCAAGAATAACAAAAATCGGTAGATTTTTACGAAAGACAAAGCTGGATGAATTACCACAATTATTTAATGTTCTTGCCGGCAATATGAGTTTGGTGGGACCAAGACCAGAAGTAGAAAAATATGCATCCTATTATAAGAATGATTTTGAGTATATTTTATCTAAAGTAAAACCCGGCATTACTGATGAAGCTTCTATTCAATATAGATTTGAAGAAAAAATTCTTGCTGGAAAGCAAGACTATGAACTGTTATATATAAATGAACTTTTACCCAAAAAATTGATACTGGCTAAAGAATATGCAGATAATAATAATATAATTAAAGATATTTTGATTATTTTGAAAACTATTTTTATAGTGCTATTTAAATATTGATATTATTGATATCTTTTCTTTTATTTCAATTATTTTTTGATATTGATAATATATTTTAGAAGGTTGTTATGTCAGATAATAAGAAATTTTCTTTGAGTAATAGATTTTTTCTATTTTTAGATATTTTTCTTATTGCTGGTTCTTATTTGGTTTCTTACTTTTTAAGATTCTATCCTGAAATTATTAAAAATCTTGTTCATTTTAGACAGAAAGATATCTTTGCTCAATTAATAATATATTTAATTATTTTTTCTATAATGAAAATTTATACTATTATCTGGGCATATTCAAATATAAAAGATATTTATAGGCTAATAATTAGCAACTTTTTAGCTGGTATCATATATTTTCTATATCTTTATCTATATCAAAAAGGTACATCAAGATTAATGGTTTTACTTGATTTCTTTTTTATTCTTTGTGGTTCTATATTTATTAGAGCTATTTATAGAGATTATTTTTCAAGAAGAAATGGGAGTTTTAAAAAATCAAATGAAAGAGAAAGCAAAAAGATATTAATTATAGGTGCTGGCGAGGCTGGAAGAAATCTTATAGCAGAAATAATTAAAAGAGGAGAAGAAGATACTGTCATTGGTTTTTTAGATGATGACCCACTAAAAAAAGGAAAACTTTTAAATGGTAAAAAAATATTTGGCGGAATGGATAAATTAAAACAGGTTATAGATGATAAGGGAGTAAATATAATCTATATAGCAATTCCTTCTGCTAAGTCTGAGCAAATAACTAGAATTACTTCAATTATTAGAAAAATATATCCAGATATAACAATTAAAATAATACCTTCTATATTA
>JBKBTB010000224.1:0-3149 GCA_046291015.1 Exilispira sp.
TTTATATCAATAAACAATATCATGCTTTTTCCGGCTCACCTTTTTTAACAAATTGCATCAAAATAAATGCTATAAGCATGCATATAGCAGTATAAATAAATACCACTCTAAAACCGAGCCAGTCCATTAAAAATCCGGCAATAGGCGGAGCAAGTATTGCCGCTGTTTGTGAAAATGTATAATAAAGTCCGGTATAAATTCCCATATCGCTATATGTAGCCATTTGCCATAGCATTGGAAATGAATTTGTTATTACACTTACCCAGAAAATCCCGAATAAAAATAATAAACCCCAGAATATAAAAAGGTGAATTAATTGTGAAATATTCATAGCATCAACAAAAGGCTTTGAAAAAAAGATAAGAAGTATAATGATAAATATACATATTAAAGATATGGATATTGTTTTTTTTCTGCCAATTTTATGTGCCGCTATCCCGGCTGGTATTGCAAAAATAGCATATGCCAGCCCGACCATACCAGGTGAAATTCCAGCTGTACCTTTTGATACTCCTATAAATTGCATTGCATACATTGTAACAAAAGGTAAGACGCCCTGATAACCTAAAAACCAGAATAATAAAGAGAAAAGAATCAAAATAGCACTTTTCTCTTCACTGCCAAAAATAAGTTTTAATGATTTGCCAATCGATATTTTCTTCTCACTATCTTCCCTGGATTTTTCTTTAACAGTAAAGAAAAGGATAATTGTAGCAAGTATTACCAAAAAACCAGCAATTATAAAAGGTAGCTTGTCTTTACTGTTACCAATAAGAGGAAGATTAATTGATAAATCCATTAATTTTGCTAGGAATAAACTACCAATTATTGTTGCTATACCTCCCATTGTATTTATAACACCATTGGCTTCAGATCTATAATCTGCTGGAACAGTATCTGGCATCAATGCAACAACCGGACCTCTTGCGGATTGTTTGAAAATATTCAGCAAAAATACAACTATTATTAAAGCAGCCAGACTTTTTAAGTAACCAAATGGTATCAATGCAAAAAACAAAGCTGACATTGGAAGAGTAACTAAAATATAGGGCATCCTTCTTCCAATTGGAGTTCTGGTTCTGTCAGAAATTGCAGAAACGATTGGAATTAAAAAAATGGCAAATATATTATCAATTGTCATTATAGAACCAATAATTCCTTTACTTGAAATATATTTTTGTAAAAAAATTGGAACAAAAGAGTCATAAAGTGGATCCATCATTCCCATAGTAAAAAAACCTAAACCAATAAGAAAAGTAGTTAAATAAAATGATCTTTTTGATTCCATAAATTACCTTCCCACAAGTAAACTTTTTTCTCTTTCATAATATTAAACAATATTAAACATTTTGCAAATATTATTTGATAAATAATTAACTAATAAATAACTCATTAATTTCGCTATTTACCGAAAAAAATAATAGGCAAAAAGGAGTTTGCTATGCTTAGAATTAGTTCTGCTATGCATACATTAAATATTCAAAAAGAGATGATGCGTCTTGAAGGTAAGATATATGAAACCAACAATTCAATATCTTCTGGACTTTCATTCTCAAGACCAAGTGAAAAACCTCTTTCCTTCTTGAGTTCGCTTAGACTTCGATCCTCGCTTGAACAAATCAATCTTTATAAAAATAATGCTGATTACGCAAAAGAAAATCTCGATTTTATAGATTCGAATATAAATAATATGACCAATATTTTACAGAGATTAAGAGAATTAATTATTCAGTCTGCAAATGGAACTCTGGATGAAAAGGATAGAGAAAATATAAGAAGAGAAGTTTTACAATTAACATCACAGATAGCGTCAATAGCCAACGAACAATACAATGGAAGATATTTATTCAGTGGATTTGAAGTTTTACGACCACCATTTGTTATTACAGAAGTAGATGGAGAAATTCAATCTGTAAATTATGCTGGTGATAATGGTGAAATGACTGCAGATATTGGTAGTTCCAGTAAAATATCATTTACTCTTCCTGCAAGCAAATTATTTTATTCTGAAAACCAGACAATTATACCAGAAAAAAATCTTTCCAGCTATATTGTTACAGAAGATAGCACTATTAAGATTAACAATACACAAATTCAGCTTTTTAAAGGCGATACAATAGATATAATTATTGAGAGAATAAACAGGGCTAATACCGGAGTAAAAGCTAACTTTGATATAAATACTTCCGAATTTTATTTTGAAACGACATATCCACATCAGCCATTTTTTGAGGATATAAAAGGAAATCTTTTAGAAGATATGGGTATAATTGATCCAATTGGAAAACCTCCTTCAAATCTTTCAAGAACAGTTAGAAAATTTGGAGGGAGTCTTTTTGATCAGCTTATAAATTTTTCAAAATCTTTAAAATCAAATGATATAGAATCATTATCAACTCGAACTCTTGCTTTTATAGATAATTCCATCAATAATATGATTAAATATCAGGCAGAAATAGGCTCCAGATCAGAAAGATCAAAGCTTGCTTCCACACAGATGGAAAATCTCTTTATATTAATTCAGGATCAACTTTCTAACAATATTGACACAGATGTTACAAAAGCTATAACAGACTTGAAATCATATGAATTAATGCATCAAGCCGCATTACAAATTGGTTCGAAAATTTATGATTTAACATTATTGAATTTTATTCGTTAATCTTAATCGGAGGAAATTGTGAGTAAAGAAGGTCTTACAATTGTTAAAAATATCAATCTTGGTTCTTTCAATGTAGACAAATCACAACTAATATTTTTCGAGGAAGGTTTATTTGGTTTTGAACACATTAAGGAATATTATCTTATTGATGCCAATTTAGCACCTTTTATGCTTTTACAATCAATAGAAGATGAAACTCTGGGTTTTATAGTATGTGATCCTTTTATCTTTTTTCCTGACTATGAATTTGATCTTGTTGATGAGGCAAAAGATAAATTAAAACTGGAAAAATCATCGGATTTGCTTGTTCTTGTTATAGTGACTCTTTCAGATAAAATTGATGATGTTTCTGCAAATTTAGTAGGACCTATTGTAATAAATATTAAAAATCATATGGCATTACAATATATAGTTAATAATCCGAATTATAATACCAAGCATTACCTTTTTTCAAAATAAAAAAATTTATAAAATAAAAGTTTTCATA
>JBKBTB010000225.1:0-3146 GCA_046291015.1 Exilispira sp.
TCATTTTTAGCTTTTCAGTATTTGCAAAGAAAAAAAAATTAAGCTAAACAGTATAAATTATCTTGAAAGCTCTTTTTGCACCAGAAGGTATATCTTCAATAGGTTCATATTCGATATTTGTCAACTTACTAACAGTATCAATAAAGTTATTTGTGCAAAGAATTTCACCCTTTTTTGCGATATCTTCTCCAAGTTTGCTTGATGCATTAACTTCAGCCCCAAAAACATCGAGATCACCAATTTTCAATATATCTCCAAAACCAAGGCCAACACATAAATGTATTTTTTCTTCATCAATTTTATTCTTATTATATTCAAATGTTGCTTTTTGCATATCAATGGCTGCTCTTAAAGACTTAAAAGGATTTCTGAAAATAGATAGCATGCTATCTCCTTCCATTTTCACAAGAATCCCATCATATTTGTCGATAACAGGAAGAAATAATTTTTTTGATTCATAAATTATCTGTAAAAAATGAATAATTCCAAATTTTTCAACCTCCCTGCTAAAACCAGCTAAATCTGTAAACATTATAGCCCAGGTTTCTCCAAACAGATCCCATATCCTTTTATCTATATCTTCTTTATCTGCTCCTTTTTCAATTCTTTGTTTTATTAAAAGTTCAAGCCTTTCCATTGATGTATGGGAAATATGAGTAAAATTATCATACATAAAAATCTCCTTTTAATTATTAACTATTTATCCATTTAATTTGATTCAGAAAAGTCAAATTATTTAATTTAAAATATTAGTATTTTAATATAAAAATTTATCAATTATTTTATCGAATAATTTAGTTAAGCTATAACAAACCATTTATGAAAAAAAAATTAAATTAAGGTTGAAATACTAAATATATAAGATTACTAAATAACAAGAATGGATTACTATATAAAAGGAGACATATAAAAGCTTTGAAAATATTCGGCTATACTTATTAAGTTTTATATAAAATTTTATATTAAATTGTTTGTAGTAATTTTATAACATTTTGAATTCTTCTTAAAGTTTCTTCTTTTCCTAAAATTGCAACTGTTTCAAAAAGACCCGGAGAATATTTACTTCCGCAAACCGCAACTCTGATGGGCATAAAACAATCTTTTACCTTTAATCCTTCCTTTTCAATAAAGTTTCTAAGGCTTTCTTCAAGAGCTTTTTCACTAAAATCGCTATTTTGTAAAACAGGTAATACTTTTTCTAAAATTTCCCTTGATCTTTGCAAATCTCTGCCCTTATCTATAAAATCATCTTTATTGTAGTTTTCTGGAGCGATAAAAAAGAATCTACAGTAAGAAATAATATCGGAAAGCTTGAAAATTCTATCCTGAATTTGAGGCAAAATTTTTTTAATATATTCTTTCTCGAATAGATCTGGATTTTCTTTTACATAGCCTGCCTTAATAAAATAAGGAAGGGCTTTTGAATAAAAATCATCAAGCGATAAGCTTCTTATATAATAACCATTATACCAATCTAACTTTTCATAGGAAAAAACTGCAGACGCTTTTGAAACCTTTGATATGTCAAATAATTCTATCAATTTATTCATGTCAAATATCTGAGTCTGATCATCATATGACCACCCTAAAAGTGCCAGATAATTTATGACAGCTTCAGGCAAATACCCAGCATCAATAAATTCCTGAACTGAGGAAGCACCATCCCTTTTTGAAAGCTTTTTACCACTTTCACCTAAAACTACGGGGAGGTGAACATATACTGGAAGGGGATATCCAAGCATATTAAATAATATAACATGAACTGGCATAGATGAAATCCACTCTTCGCCCCTTGTAACATGAGTGATTTTCATATCATTATCATCAACAACATGTGCCATATGATAGGTAGGAAAGCGATCAGATTTTATTAAAACAATATCTTCTAAAGTAGAATTGTCGAATCTGATTTCACCTCTTAAAAGATCATGACAAATCGTTTCACCTTCTAATGGAATTTTAAGTCTTATAACATAAGGATCTTTATTTTTAAGATGCTCATCAATTTCTTCTTTAGTTAAATTTCTGCATTTTCTGTCATATCCGGAAGGTAATTTGTTTTGTTCTCTAATCTTTCTTACTCTTTCCAATCTTGACTCTGAGCAAAAACAACGATAAGCTTTGCCTTCTTCCAGAAGTTTATTTGCAGCATTTTGATATAATTCAAGTCTTTCAGATTGAAAAATAATATCATCATCCCATTTTATACCAGCCCATAATAGGGATTTTTTAATCCCTTCAACAGCACCTTCAACATAACGGGTTCTATCTGTATCCTCTATTCTTAAAAAAAATTTCCCATTATTATGTTTCGCCCATAGATAAGAAAATAATGCAGACCTTAATCCACCAATATGTAAATGCCCAGTAGGAGAGGGAGCAAATCTTGTCCTGATTTCCATTAAGACCTCCAATTGATTAAAAAGTTGAAAAATAATTTATTAAATTATTAAGAAAAAGTATTTTATATTTGAATTAACGGGTTAAGAATATTCATAAGTTCTTTTTCACTTTTACATTCAATTATTTTTTTTCTTTGAGAAGGATTATGAAGTATCTCGGCAAATTTGGCAATAACTTTTAAGTATTTTAAGTTTTCATTTGTATGAGCACAAATGCAAATAAATATAGATACTGGTTTTTTATCTATGGAGTGAAAATCAATTTCTTTCTTCAATGTTCCAAAAACTATGTAAAAGCCTTTAAATTTTTCAGAAAAAGCATGAGGAATCGCAATCCCTTCACCAATACCTGTTGTAAGCTGTTCTTCCCTGTTGGTTAAAAGTTCATTTATGTATTCTTCTGAAACCTGACTGAGATCAGATATCTTCTGGCTGACAAATCTTATTAATTCAGATTTGGTATCGACATCTACATTGATAAAGATATTGCTTTCATTAAAGGTAAGATTCATGCAATAACTCCTTCTAAAAAAAGTATATAATATATTTTCAAAATTAAAAGCATTAAAAATTTTCTTCTATTAAAATTAAACCACCGGTATTCTGAAGATATACTTTATAATTTGATTTTGTAACTATTTTATGATGAAGTGCAGAACCAACAATGCTTCTAACACCATTTTTCTTTGCAAATTTTTCATCATTCAAGCATTTTATAATAAATTTTGAAACCTGATTTAGCTC
>JBKBTB010000012.1:0-16920 GCA_046291015.1 Exilispira sp.
GGAGTGATTTGAACAGTTAATCCCCAGTCCATCCTGTTTCTAATTATTTCTTCAAAATCTTTTAGATCTTTTGGTGCTTTATCACAGGTAAAAACCATTTGCTTTTGTGCTTGATATAGAGAATTAAAGGTATGAAAAATCATTTCCATTGATGCATCTTTTTGTTCAAGATATTGAACATCATCTAATAGTAAAACATCGGTATTTCTAAATTTCATGCGAAAAGAATTAATTTGTTCATTTTTTAAAGAAGAAATAAATTCATCAATAAATTGTTCAACATGCATGTATAATATTTTTGTTTTGGTATTATTAGCTATAATATAATTTGCAATTGCCTGTAATATATGTGTTTTGCCAAGACCAACTCCACCATAAATAAAAAGAGGATTCATATGTTGTCCCGGTGCTTGAGCTACTCTTAAAGCAGCAGCAGCACAGAATTGATTGTTTTTACCAATTACAAAATTGTCAAAAGTATATCTTGGATTTAAATAATTAATCTGACTAAAATTTATATTTTCACTTTTAGATATTTGTTCTTTTTTATTTTCTTTTTCACCAGTCTTTTTTAATTTATTTTGGTTGTTTAGCTTTTCTTTATCCGATTTTTTATTATCATTATTTTCATCTTTTAAAAAATACTCAAAGACAATTTCTTCATTATTGAATTGATATAATGTGTTCTTTATTATATCTGCATATCCAGAGCTGAATTTTTCTTTAGCTAAATTATTTGCAAATGTAATTTTAACGATGTTTTGATCGAATTCGACAATTAAATCTTTTAACCATATTTGATAAGCCACTTCATTAATAATTTCTTTTGAAACTAAATATAAAAGGATATCATCCCATACTTTTTTATCAATCATACAAATCCTTTACAATCTCATTGAATTTAATAATATTAATAATAATAGTGATAATGAATAAAAAAATATTAAAACATTTCGGTAAAAGAATAATAAATTTTAAAATAAAAAAAATCAATAAAAAATTAATTTTTCTTGACTATGAGTTTTTATTTATTATTTTAACAAACACATAATCACAATAAATTTAATGGAGTATATATATGAAAAGAACATTTCAACCTCATAATTTAAGAAGAAAAAGAAGGCATGGTTTTCGTTCAAGAATGAAAACAGCAGATGGTCGAAAGGTCCTTTCAAGAAGAAGAAGAAACGGTAGAAAATTGCTTACAGTAGGAGATTTCAAAAAAGCTAAAAAGTGGTAAAAATTCAACGTTTAAGGAATAAAAAGCTTATCAAAAAGCTTTTGTTAACTGGAGATATTTATAAAACTAAAAAATATAAAATTTACTATCTTTCAGGTGACAATGATTTTTACTATGCAATATCTGTTTCAAAAAAATTAGGAAATGCTGTTTTAAGAAATAGAGAAAAAAGATGGATAAGGTCAGCTATTTATCAAAATAATGCTTTATTCAAAAAAGGCGGATATGCTTTTATAATTATTAAAGAAGGTGGTGGGTTTTTTTCTAATGTATCAGAAGAGATTATATCCTTTATTAAGCAAAATTATTAACTTTCCTAATTTCCTTTTTATCTTTATAATTAAAATTTATAAAATATTTATTTCGCCAATACTACCTCCTTCATGCAGACATATACCTACATGTTCAACATATGCTTTAAGCGCTTATAAGAAATATCCATTTGCAGAAGCTACATTTTTAAGTCTTAGAAGAATTCTTAGATGTAATCCTTTTTTTAAAGGTGGTTATGATCCTTTACCTGAAAATTTTAGCTTTTATAAGAAAAAAAAAGTTAGTAATATCAATTGGGGTAAATAATGGAAAAAAATCAAATAATATTCTTAATAATAACTTTTCTTTTCATTATAGGTTATTATTATTTTATCTATCCAAAATTTTTTAATACTAATCAAACACAAATTGTCAATCAAAGTCAGATTGAAAGCACTGAAAATCAAGTTTTAAGCAATAATTCTCAATCAAATCAACAGGTAAAAGAGGTTTTTGATGAGAAAAGTATTTTTGCTAAAACAGATGATATAAAAGATATTGAAATAATATCAGACAACTATATATCTGTTGTTTCTTCAGCCGGAGGTGGTTTTACAGATATAACTCTTCAAAAGGATGAAAATTTAGTTGTTAATCAGGAAAAAAATATCTTATTAAAATCTGATTTGATAAGTATTTCAGATTCTTCTATTGAGAATTTACAACCAGTATATTTTAATTTATATTCAAATAATGATAAGAAGGTTATTTTTAAGAAAGAATTCATTGATCTTGCCGGGAAAAAATGTGAAATAGAAAAAGTTATAGAAAGAATAGACATTTATAAATATCAGATAATTATATCTATTAAAGGACTACAAAACAATATTCCCAAATTAAATGATACAATTTCTTTGTTTTCATTTGATGGTTATCTTGGACCTAAGCAGCTTTTATCAAATAAAAACAATAAGCAGGAGATCTTTTTTTCTTTTGCCAAAAAATATAACCTTGTAAAGCTATCCAGGAAAAATTATACACAGGTACCTGATTTTGATTGGTTTGGCATTCAAAATTTATATTTTTCCATTATTATTGAAAAAGCAAATGCCAATAACGCAAATAGCATAGCATTTTTGAATGAAGACAATTCACAGGCCTTCTATATTAAAGCAAATGCAATCGACTTAGTTGATAATGTCTATAAATTTAATTTGTATACACTTCCAAAAGAAAGAAAATTATTAATAAGTTATAATAAAAATTTTGATAATATAATAAACAGATTTGGCATATTAAACCCAATAGTAATAGGTTTTGAATATCTTTTAAACTGGCTTTATTCTGTTATAAAAAGTTACGGAATTTCAATAATAATTCTTGCTTTAATTGTTAAAATTATACTTTTTCCTTTAACAAGACAATCGACAATTTCAATGAAAAAAATATCCCAACTTAACCCTCAGATTAAAGAAATACAGGAAAAATATAAAGACAATCCACAGAAGGCAAATGTAGAGATGCAGGCTTTGTATAAAAGAGAAAAAATAAATCCTCTTTCTGGTTGTTTGCCTCTTTTATTACAATTTCCTTTTTTAATTGCGTTATATAATGCTTTAATTTATAATCACGGTTTAAGAGGAGCTTCTTTTTTATGGATAAAAGATCTATCTGCTGGCGATATTATTTATCATTTGCCTTTCAATATTCCATTAATTGGAGCAGATATTAGATTACTACCCTTTATAATGCTATTGACACAAATAGGTCAAACAATATTCCAGTCTAAATCTCAGGTTTCTTCCACAAAAGAGCAGGAAATGCAATCAAAAATGATGATGTGGCTTTTTCCTGTAGTATTCTTCTTTGTTTTATACAATATGTCCAGTGGTTTAATTTTATACTGGACATGTTTAAATCTATTTTCAATAATAGAAACCTCTGTTATATCTTATGTTGAAGGTTTGAAAATCTCTTCAAATAGACTTCAAATAAAAAGGAAGTAAAGATTAAATAATAAATAAAGGGGCAGTAAATGCTACAGAGAATATATATAGTCGCTAAAAGCATTGAGGAAGCCAAAAAACTTGCAATCCAGAGATTTAATAAATCTTACGAAGATTTAAACATAATGGTTTATAAAGAAAATCCACCTACTATATCCATAGATGCTGAAGTAGAAGATTTAAAAGATGAAGTTTATAATTTTGCAAAGGAATTTTTTGGAAAATTATTTGATTTATATGGAATTAATGGAAATGTCTTGGAGCCAGTTGTTTCTGATAACTATTTTTTAATTAAAATAGAAACTTCCAATGATCAGTTGTTTGCTAGAAATAATGCCCAGCTTTTATTAACAGTACAGGAGTTAATAAATATAATTGGGAAAAAACATTTTGGATTTGAACCAAGAATTATACTTGATTGTAAAGATTACAGATTGCATAGAAATAATTTTCTAAAAGATATAGCTATAAAAAAAGCTGAAGAAGTAAAACGGACTAGAAGAACTTTTATTTTTTATCCACTTGATTCATATGAAAGAAAAATAATTCATATGACTCTGCAAGATGATCCAGATGTAATGACAGAGTCTGAAGGAAATTCTAAATATAAAAGAGTAAAAATAATATTAAAGTCAAATTCAAATTATAAAAACAGTAAAAAATATTAAAAATAAGATAATGAATACTGGAATTTATGCTTTAGCATCCGGATATGGAAAAAGTGCAATAGCCGTTATTAGAATTGCTAAAGAGGGCGTATTATATGATATATTAAATTTTATAGATAAGAAAGATATAAAACCAAGATATGCAACATTGGTAAAAATCTTTAAAGATAAAGAAAGAATTAAATTAATAGATAATTGCATTCTTATATTTTATAAAGGTAAAAATTCTTATTGTGGAATTGATACAGTTGAATTATTTTTACATGGTTCTCTTTTTATAATAAAAGAGATATTTAAACTTTTAGATTCGATTGGTTATAGAGAAGCACAACCAGGTGAATTCACTAAACTTGCTGTGCTAAATGGTAAAATTGACCTGATTCAGGCAGAAGCTATAAATAATCTTATAAATTCAGATAATCCAGTTGCTTTTGAAAACTCATTAAAAAATTTCGATAAGGAATTTTCTAATAAATTAATTAATTATGAAAAATCAATACTTGATATTTCATCTTTTCTTGAAGCTACCTTAGAATACCCGGAAGAAGATTTAGATGAAGAAAAAAATGCATTAGAAAAAATAGAGAAGCAGATTAATACCTTGATATCCGAGATAGAAAAAATTTTAGATAATTCAAATTACAGTCTTGCATTGCATAATAAGATTAATATAGTAATAGTAGGACCTACAAATAGCGGTAAATCTTCATTATTTAATTCATTACTAAAAGATGATAGGGCTATTGTATCAGATGTACATGGTACAACAAGAGATTATATAGAGTCGGAATTAATTCTGGGTAACCTTCATATCTCATTATTCGATACAGCCGGGATAAGAGAGTCAGATGACATAATAGAAAAGATTGGAATACAAAGAGTAAAAAAATTGATAGATCAATCAGATTATTTAATGTATCTTATATCAATTGATTCAAAGATAGATAAAGATCTATTAGAAATTTATAAAAATAATAAAGAGAAATTAATTTTAATTATTAATAAAATTGATTTAATATTTGAAAAGAAGAGATTTGTTTCTGATTTTTTAAAATCAAAGGATTATGAAAAATCAAGGATACTTAATAAAATAATATCATCGAAAAATATTGACTGTGAAATTAAAAGACTAATAGAAGATTACAACGCTGATGTTATTCCTGTTTCCATTGAATATGGATATGGAATAGATGCTGTTGAAGATTATATAAGGAAAAAATTTGAAAGAATTAATAATTTCGATGAAGGTAAAATTGATAATAATTATTTTTTTATACAAACAATAAGACAAAAAAATTTACTGGAAGAAATATTAAATTATCTTACAGACGGAAAGAAAAATCTTTTTGATAAGGGTTTATTTGATCTGGCAGCAGAAAATTTCAAAAATGCCTATCGAAAAATAAATGAACTTACTGGTAAGGAATATTCAGAAGAATTGTTTAACATAATCTTCAGCAATTTTTGCCTTGGAAAATAAAAAAGCGCGAGATGGGAATCGAACCCACATAATCAGCTTGGAAGGCTGATGTTCTACCACTGAACTACTCGCGCTTACATAAAAAAGATACATTATTAATAAAAAGTGTCAAGAGCTCTATTTTGTAGATTCAACTATTCTTTTTGTATCCCTGGCTATAGCCAGCTCTTCATTTGTTGGAATTATGTAAACCTTAATCTTTGATTCTGGTTTTGATATTTCGCCTTCTTTTCTATTAAATTCGATATTCTTTTCAAGATCAATAAATATCCCAAGTTCTTCAAGCCCTATAAGAGCTCTTTCTCTAACATGTTCATCATTCTCCCCAATACCTGCTGTGAATACAATAGCATCGACATGTCCTAAAACAGCCATATATGAACCTATATATTTTCTTAATCTATATATAAATAATTCAGTTGCAAGTTTAGCCTGATCATTTCCTTTTTTCTCTTCTTCCCATATTAATCTTATATCATTTGAAATCCCGGATATGCCTAAAAGACCTGATTGCTTATTCATAAGAGAATTAACCTGCTCAATTGAAAGATTTTCTTTTTCCATAAGATAAAGCACTATATAAGGATCGATATCTCCAGATCTTGTTCCCATCATTAAACCTTCTAAAGGTGTAAAGCCCATCGATGTATCTATAGATAATCCATTTTTAATAGCAGTAATAGAACAACCATTTCCAAGGTGGCAGGTTATTAAATTACATTCTGAAAGAGGTTTTCCAAGCCTTAATGATGCTTGTTCAGCAACATATTTGTGTGAAGTGCCATGAAAACCATATCTTCTTATCTTATATTTATTATAAAGATTGTAAGGAATTGGATAAATAAATGAACTTTTTGGCATTGTTTGATGAAAAGCGGTATCAAATACAGCAATATTTGGCACTTCTGGTAGAAGTTTTCGCATTATTTTAATACCTTCAAGATTGGCTGGATTATGAAGTGGTGCTAAATCAATGCATTCTTCTATTCTTTTTTCAACTTCTTCATCAATTAGCTGAGATTCAAAAAAATATTCACCCCCATGAACAACTCTATGTCCGATAGCATTTAATTCATGTATATCTTTTAATACACCGATTTCTTTATCACAGATTGTATTTAATAAAACGCTAATTGCTTTTTCATAGTTAATATTTTGCATAACGTTTTTGATTTTTTCGGATCCGGTTTTTTGATAATTAAAAATTGTCTCTTCTCCACCTATCCTTTCAACAAGACCTTTGGCAAGTAATGATTCATCTTTCATATTGATAACCTGATATTTGATTGAAGATGATCCACAATTTAATACCAATACATTCATTCTCTTCTCCTTTATAATATTGATAATTGTTTACATTAATGATAGGTAAAAATATAAAAATATAAAGATAAAAAACATAAATAAATTTCATGGAAGATTCCAGCAACTACGGCATCTTGCTTCATAAAGACCTTTTCCTCCAACGAGAATCTTCTCTTTTTTCTCCTGTCCGATAAATTTAGTAAAAGCACCAAAATCAGAACCACATTTTGTGCAAACAGCATTGAGTTTTATAACTTCTTCAGCATAAGGGATTAATTGAAGTATTTCATCAAATGGAGTTAATTCACTTGTCGCATCAAGACCTGCAACTATTATATGCTTTCCATTGTTTGCCCAGTTATTTATAATTTTAGAAAGATTTGTGAAGAATTGCCCTTCATCTATACCAATATAATCATAAGAATCAATATCAAAATCATTCAAATTTGACAACGATACTTGAGGAATATTTCCGGTAGTCTTAAGTTGATCATGGGTTATTATTTCACGAGTATCAATAACTGGCCTTAAAAGTATGACCTTCTTCCCGGCTATCATTCCTCTTTGAAGTCTTCTTAATAATTCGGTGGTTTTCCCGGAAAACATTGGTCCTATTATTAATTGAATCATATTATCTTCTTTTTATTAATGTTAGAAAAATTTTGAAATTCTGCAATAAAAATTTTAGTTTGAAAATATGAAAATTTTTGTATAATTATATTGAAATAAATATTTGATGTAAAATTCTATAAAGGGGAATTTAAATGGGAAAAGAATACATACTTGCAATTGATGCCGGTACAACATCATCAAGAACAATATTGTTTGATTTAAAAGGGAATATTGTATCTGTTGCTCAGGAAGAATTCAGACAAATATATCCTGAAAAAGGATGGGTAGAACATGATGCAGAAGAAATTGCTCAAACACAGCTTAGAACAATAAAAAGAGCAATAGAAAAAGCAAATATTGAACCATCAACAATTATAGCAATAGGTATAACAAATCAAAGAGAAACAATTGTTGCCTGGGATAAAATTACAGGTAAACCTTTATGCAATGCAATTGTCTGGCAATGTAGAAGAACAGCGGAAATGTGTGAAAAAATTAAAAAGGATGGAATGGAGAAGACAATAAGAGAAAAAACCGGATTGGTAGTTGATCCATATTTTTCAGCCACAAAAATGAGATGGTTGATAGAAAATGTCCCGGCAGTAAAAAAAGCAAATGATGAAAAAAGACTTGCATTTGGAACAATTGATAGCTGGCTTTTAGCAGTATTAACTGGATGGAAATCTTTTAAGACAGATCATTCAAATGCTTCAAGAACAATGTTATATAATATAAATACACTTGATTGGGATGATCAATTGCTTTCATATTTTGGTATTGATCGTGACTCTTTACCACAAATCTGTGAAAGTAATTCTGAATTCGGCTTTCTGGATAGATTAATACTGGATGAAGAAATTCCAATTACAGGGATTTTAGGTGATCAACAGGCAGCATTGTTTGGACAAAATTGCTTTAATTTTGGAGAAGGCAAAATTACATATGGAACTGGTAGTTTTATCCTTGTTAATATTGGCGAAAAGCCAGTTATATCGAAACATAACCTTTTAACAACAATAGCATGGGTACTTGAAGGCAAGCCTTATTATGCTATAGAGGGTTCTGTTTTTATAGCAGGTGCAGCTATTCAATGGCTAAGAGATAATTTAAAGATAATTTCAAATTCTGCTGAAACTGAAGTTTTATCTTTAGAAGCAGAAGAAAGTAAAGGACTTGTCTTTGTCCCCGCTTTTACCGGGCTTGGAGCTCCATATTGGAAGGCTGATGCTAGAGGTTTAATATATGGAATAACAAGAGATACAGAGATAAAACATATTGTTAGGGCATGTCTGGAAGGTGTTGCATATTCTATAAGAGATGTACTTGATGGAATAGTTAATGATTGCGGACAACCTCTTCATATTGTCAGAGTAGATGGTGGAGCGAGTGCAAATAATTTTTTACTACAATTTCAATCAGATTTATTAAATATTCCAATAATTAGACCAAAGATTATTGAAACCACTGCTATGGGAGCTGCTTTGATAGCAGGTTATAAAAGAGGTGGATTTGAATCGATAAATGATATGACAAAATTTTATCAGCAGGATAGAATTTTTAACCCATCTTCAAAAAAGGATATAGCTTTTGAAGGTTATGAAAACTGGAAAAAGATAATACAGAAAATGTTTTTGCAGTAAAAGGTAATTTTTATAAATAGATATATTTTATTAAAAATAAAAAAGATCAATATTAATAAAAACAGTTATATAAAGAATAAGGATTAGATAATGAGAGAAATTAAATATATAGATAAATACAATTTTGAAAAATATGGCTATATACTTGATTTTACTGAATTTGCAAGTAATGGCTGGGAAATACTTTTTAAGGAAAAATCAAATGGTTTCAGAATAGCTATTTTTGAAATAGACAGACATTTCGCTAATAGACTTGAAAGACATCCAGATTCAATGGAAACATTTGAACCAATTAATGGTACAAGTTTAATTCTGCTATCGGATAATAATCCAGATGATTTTGAGGTTTTCTTATTGAATAAGCCGGTCTGTTTGAGAAGAGGGATATGGCATGAAGTTATTTCAATTTCTGAAAAAACAAAATTTAAGATAGTAGAAAATGATGAAGTGGTTTGTCAATATCATCAATTAAAATCACCATTTGGTTTTTTTGTTGATTATTTGTCATAGGATTTTAATTATGAAATCATATAAAAAAGAACTATGGTTTGATACAAAAAATAGAATTGAATTTGTTCATATAACAGAAGAAGTTCAGAAAGCTGTTGATGAATCAAATATAAAAGAAGGATTATGTCTGGTCAATGCAATGCACATAACCGCAAGTGTCTTTATTAATGATAATGAATCCGGTTTACATCAGGACTATATAAAATGGCTGGGGAAAATCGTCCCTTATAATCCAGAAAACTATTTGCACAATAGAACTGGTGAAGATAATGCAGATGCTCATATCAAAAGACAGCTAATGGGAAGAGAAGTAGTTGTTGCAATAACTGAAGGTAGACTCGATTTAGGACCCTGGGAAAGGATATTTTATGGAGAGTTTGATGGCAGAAGACCTAAAAGAGTTTTAATAAAAATAATTGGTGAATAAAAAATTTCTGGAGGATTGATGACACGCCTTTTTATTGAGAAAAATTTGTTTATCAGTAACAGAAAAAAAATTTTATTATATATTGGATGTCTGATATTGGGGATACTACTATCAAGTTTAATATTTGCCTTTAAAGGGATAAATCCTTTTTATGCAATTTATAGAATATTCAAGGGTTCTTTTTTTAGTATTTTTGGATTGAAAGAAACAATTACAAAGATGATCCCTTTACTTCTTATTGGCAGTGGTTTGGCTCTGGCTTTTCAAGGAAGATTCTGGAATATCGGAGCCGAGGGGCAACTTCTTATTGGTGCAACAGTCGCAACATGGATTGCTCTTTACCTTGGACCAAAAGTTAAATTAGTTATTCCATTGATGTTTTTAGGAGGTTTTTTAGGAGGTGCCTTCTGGGGGATTATTGCAGCATATTTAAAATCAAAACTTGGAATAAATGATATTATTTCAACATTGATGCTAAACTATATTGCCGCCCAATTTGTTCAGTACCTTATTTATGGGCCATGGAAAGGCAAACAACAATATGGTTTCCCTTATACTGATAATTTCCCCTCCAATGCAGTATTATCTTTTATAAAGGGTTCAAGAATTCATTATGTAACGCTAATTATTGGATTAATTACTGCAATTTTAATATATTTTTTTATTAAAAGAACTAAATATGGGTATGAAATAAGAGTGGTAGGAGAAAATCCAGATGCTGCAAGATATTCTGGAATGAATTTCTTAAAAGTTACCATTATAGTAATGATTATTAGCGGTGGCCTGGCAGGGATGGCTGGTGTAGGTGAAGTTTCTGCAATACACAAACATCTATCTTATCCCGAACAGATTTCGTCTGGATATGGTTATACTGGAATAATTGTTGCATGGCTTGCACTTCTTAACCCTTTAATGGTTATATTTTCATCATTTTTCTTTGGAGGCATTTTGGTTGGAGGCGATATTATTCAGACATCTTTCAGGTTGCCATTTGCGACAATAAATCTGTTCAATGGTTGTATACTCTTTTCTGCATTAATAGGCATATTTTTTTCAGAATATAAGATTAAAATAGTAAAAAAATAAAATCAAGAGTAGAAAAAATTTTATTAATTAGCGATAATTTTATAATGCATGTAATGAAAGGATTATATTTATGGATTTAGTTATTTCGGTTTTATCAAGAACTCTTGTAGCTGGAACTCCACTTTTACTTGCAACAATAGGGGAAATAATTGCAGAAAGATCCGGTGTATATAATCTTGGAATAGAGGGACTAATGTCTGTTGGAGCTGTTGTTGCCTTCGCTGTGACATATAGCATTTCAAACCCATATTTAGGCTTTTTTTCTGCAATATTAATAACAGCAATTTTATCTTCTATTCATGCCTTTGTTTCAATTACATTAAAAGGGAAACAGACTTTGTCAGGGCTGGCATTGACGATGGTTGGATTAGGACTTAGTGGAGTAATTGGAAGAAATTATATTGGTATACCTTTACCAGCAAGATTTTCATCAGTTAATATACCTTTTTTTTCAAAAATACCTATTTTGGGAACAATTATTTTTTCAAAAGATCCATTATTCTATCTATCTATAATATTGACAATAGTATCGTATTTAATAATTTTTAAAACAAAATTGGGAATAAATCTTAGATCTGTTGGTGAATCACCTAAAGCAGCAGATTCGATTGGAATAAATGTCAATCTATATAGATACATCGCTGTAATAGTAGGAGGCTCATTTGCTGGAATGGCAGGAGCTTATCTTTCAACAGCATATATACCACAATGGATTGAAGGGATGACTGGTGGTAGAGGCTGGATTGTTATTGCCCTTACTATATTCGCATATTGGGATCCATTAAAAGCATTAATCGGGGCATATCTTTTTGGAGGTATTTATGTATTACAATATTTACTTCAACCTCTTGGTATCCCACCAAGTTTATTGTTGATGTTGCCATATCTTTCAACACTTTTGGTACTTATTTTAAGTTCTAAAAGGAATATGATAAATCACATTGGACCACCTGAAAATCTTGGTGAACCTTTTGTCAAAGAAGAGAAGTGATAAATATTCAGTCAACATATAAACTAACAAAATTAAACTTATCTACATCAAATATACCTTTATCAGTGATTTTGAGCTTTGGTATAACTGGTAAACTCATAAATGAAAGAGTCATAAAAGTATCATCTAACATTGATCCATTAATTTCTTTTACCGTTTTTTTTAGAAAATTATATTTTTCTGAAACCTCTTTTAAGCTCAAATCAGAGATTAATCCAGAATATAACAATGGAAGATCGGCAATTATACTTCCATTTAAGGCAATTGCTATTCCTCCTTTAATTTTTTTTAGATGTTTAATAGCAAGCAGCATATCATGATCATTTGTTCCTATTGAAATAATATTATGAGAATCATGAGAAATGGAAGAAGCAATAGCACCTCTTTTTAAACCAAAACCTTTTATAAATCCAATACTATAATTTCCACTTTTATGATGTCTTTCAATAACAGCTATTTTTAATATATCATTTTCGATATCCTGAACAATATAATCATCTTCGACTCTGGGGTTTATAATAATTTCATCGGTTACAATTGAATTGTCTCTAACATTAATTACGCGGATATTCTTATCGAGATTTTTGATTTTAAGGATATTATCAGAATTAATTTTAATATTTATTGAATCAGTGATTTTCTTGGATAAAACTATCTTTCTTTTATTATTTTTATAGCTCAAACTATTATTTTTATTTAATTTTTCCGAAAATAAATCTTCTTTTAAAATACCTTTTTCATATATGATTTTTCCATTTTTTATTACATATTTAATAGAATTCATATTTTCAAACAAAACAATATCCGCAAAATAACCGGGAGCTATTGCACCTTTCCCTTTGAAATTAAAGTAAATAGATGGATTTAGTGTAGCCATTTTGATAGCAACAGGCAGAGAGATATTGTTTTTTAAAAGTATAGATATACAATGATTGATATGTCCTTCATTTATAATATCATCTGGATCCTTATCATCTGTGCATAACAAAATTCTATTTTTTGTTTTATCATTGATTACAGGTAATAATTTCTCAATATCCTTTGATGCCGAACCATTTCTTAACATAATATACATCCCTCTGGATAATTTTTCGTAAGCCTCCTGGGGAGAAATACATTCATGATCAGAATATATTTTGGGGCAGATATATGCATTTAATTCTTCTTTTTCAAGACCGGGGCAATGCCCATCTTTTATGAAAGAATCAAATAAAATCAATTTTTCGACTATATCTTTTTCACCATTAATTACAGCAGGATAATTCATCACTTCTGCAAGGCCTATTATCCTGCTAAATTTTTTCAATCTTTTTAATTTTTTTATATCCAATCTTTGGTAATTCGTTTCAAATTTAGTTGCTGGAACGCAACCGGGAGCTAAAAAATAAATATCAAGTAATAAATTTTTTGAACTATTAATTAAAAACTCAATACCTTCTAAACCAGAGACATTGGCAATTTCATGCGGATCACAGACAATTGTCGTGGTGCCTTTTGGTAATAAAGCTAAAGATAATTCATATGGGATTAGTTTTGTGCTTTCAATATGTATATGCGAGTCAATAAATGAAGGTGAAGCAAATAATCCATCGGCATTAATAACATATTCTGCATCATTATAGTTGCCAATTCCAGCAATTTTATCTTTGTAGATAGCAATATTGTTAATTTCAATTGATTCAGTAAAAACATTCACAATATTTGCATTTCTAATTAATAAATCAGCTTTTCTTTTTCTATTGGCAACCTCGATTAAGTTTTTAGTTTGTTGATATTCTTGAAAATTAATACTCATTTTAACCCTCTAAAATTATTGAAAGAAAGAAATTAATTTTTATAATAAAAAAATCTATAATAAGTTAGTTTTAATAATTTAATTATTATTTGTAAAGTATTTATAAAATCTTTATCATTTAAATCACCAATGGGTTTTAATAATTTAATTATTATCTATTAAGTTATTTTCATTAAATTATTCTTAATAATTATATTTATTCAAAATTTTATAAAATCAAATATTTTTAATAAAAATTGTGAAAAAATATTGATATATTTTACTAAAGTTTTATAATAAAACAAAGAAGGAGGGAAGCGAATGAAAAGAAGTTCATTTCTAATTTACCTTTCAGTTGTTATTGTAATTTCTGGTTTATTACTTTTTTCCTGTTCAAAGGCTGCTGATTCAGGGAAATCCGCTGAATTTACCGGTAAAACAATAAAAGCTGGTTTTATATATGTTGGTCCTGTTGGAGATTTCGGCTGGTCGAATGCTCACGATCTCGGGAGAAAATATGTTGAAAGCAAGTTCCCATGGTTGAAAACTGTTTACATAGAAAGTGTTCCAGAAGGGGATGTCGAAAGATATATTGACAGACTTATTAATGAAGAGAAATGTGATATAGTTTTTACTACAAGTTTTGGCTTTATGGATGGTACAGTTGCTGCAGCAAAAAAATATCCGGATAAAATTTTTATGCATTGTTCAGGATATAAAAGAGAGAAGAATTTAGGAACTTATTTTGCCGAACTTTATCAGGCATACTATCTGAATGGATTGATGGCTGGGGCATTAACCAAATCTGGAAAGGTTGGTTATATTGGAGCTCATCCCATACCAGAAGTAGTAAGACATATAAATGCATTTGCATTAGGTGTTAAAGAAGCTAATCCTGATGCAAAAGTCTATGTAAGATGGCTTTTTTCATGGTATGATCCTGCTAAAGCAAAAGAAGCTGCTGAATCATTGATTTCAGAAGGTGTAGATGCTCTGGCATTTACAGAGGATTCGACAGCAGTTGTTGATGTTGGCCAGGAGCATACAAAAAATGGCAAACAGATTTATGTATTCTCCCATTATAGTCCGATGCAAAAATTTGGACCAGATACTGTTGTTTCCGGACAGCTTGTAGATTGGGGTATAATGTATGAAGAAATCTTAAGAAGAGTATATACAAATACTTGGGACAATAGGGATTACTGGTGGTTAATGAAAGAAAAGGCTTGTTTACTGGGAGGTGAGTTTGGTCAACAGATCAATCCAAAATTTGTAGATCAATTAAAATCTATATATATAAATGATTTAATTTATGGTAAAATTTCAGTTTATGACCTTATTATGAAACGAATTTCTCAAATGAGTGAACCTACAGTTCTTTTTGATCCATTTACCGGTCCTATTAAAGATAATAAAGGGATTTTAAAGATAGATCGGGGTGTTAGGGCATCTTATGAACTTCTTTGGAATATAGATTGGTTTGTAAGTAATGTTGTCGGTAATATACCAAAACAATAATTGATTAAATAATTGATTAAATATAAGCGGTTGAAAAATGATAAATTCAACCGCTTATTTTCTTAATACCCAAAATTTAAATACCTGATATTTAATTTTTCCATATATTAAAAATATATTAAGGAATAATATAGAATTATAATAATGGTTTTAAGATAAAGGCATTGTATGAAAAAGTTATCATTAAAAAATATTTACAAAGAATTTCCAAAAGTCATTGCTAATAATAATATTACCATTGATTTTAATTGTTCAGAAGTCCATGCGATACTTGGAGAAAATGGAGCTGGTAAAACAACATTGATGAATATTATTTATGGAATATATAAGCCGGATAGAGGCGATATTTTAATAGATGATAAAAAAATTGATATCAAAAGTCCAAAAGATGCAATTGCACATGGAATAGGAATGGTTCATCAACATTTTATGCTTATTCAAAATCATACTGTATGTGAAAATATAATTCTAGGTTTAAATGGTATACCTTTTTATAATCCTGCTAAAAAATTTTCTAAAAAGCTTAAAGAAATAAGCGAACAATATTTACTACCGATAAATTCAGATGCGAAAATCTGGCAGCTTTCTGCTGGAGAGCAGCAAAGAGTGGAAATTATAAAAGCATTAATTAGAGGTGCTAAATTTTTAATACTGGATGAGCCAACATCTGTATTAACTCCGCAGGAAGTTAATTCTCTTTTTAATACCATTAAAAGGTTGGTTAAAGAAGGTATTGGTGTTATTTTTATATCTCACAAATTGGATGAAGTACTTGCCATAAGCGATATAATAACAGTGCTTAGAGAAGGAAAGGTTATCCAAACATTAAAACCAGCTTCAACAGATAAATTGAAACTTGCTAAACTTATGATTGGCAGAGAAATAAGTATTGCACAAAATAAGAGGGAGAAAATAAAAAAAAGACAGATTTTAAGTGTTCAAAATTTATGGGTTAGGGGTGATAAAGGTTTATATTCAGTTAAAGATATAAGTTTTGATCTGAATGAAAAAGAGATTCTTGGTATTGCTGGAGTTTCAGGAAATGGTCAGAAAGAACTTGTGGAAGTTTTAGTTGGCCTTAGAAAACTGGAAAAAGGGGAAATAAAAATTTTAGGAAAAAGTATTAAAAACTTAAATGCTAAAAAGATATCAAGATTAAATGTCGCACATATACCAGAAGAAAGATTAAAATTTGGAGCCGTTCCAGATTTTACACTATATGAAAATGTTATTCTAAAAAATTATGATCTTGAACCTTATTGCAAAAAGGGTTTAATTGATATTAATAAAGTAAAAGAAAAAGCAAAAGAATTGGTGAAAAGTTTTAATATAAGTACTCCTTCAGTTGAAACAAAAATCAAGTTATTATCTGGAGGAAATATTCAAAAGCTTATATGTGCAAGAGAGCTTG
>JBKBTB010000226.1:0-3125 GCA_046291015.1 Exilispira sp.
GAAAGCAGTGATGGAATATCTTAAAAATTCATTAAATATCGATTTATCATACCATCTAACTCCTGAAGAAAAGGTTTATATACCTACATTAACAGAAAAACTGCTTCCATATATAAAATGGATACTCGGAATTACAGCAATTTCTATAATATTATTTGTAATTATTTTTCAATTTATAATAATACCAAATCAGGCTCAACATTATTATAATATCGCTATAAATGTTCTTGAAAAAGAAAATAATGTTGAAGAGGCAATGAGAAATTTTAAAATTGCCTATCAAATGAGAAAATATGAAAAATACTACCTGTTATTTGGAAGACTTCTTTTGGAGCGGAATTATCTTAAAGAGTCAAAACTTATAGCAGAACAGGCAATAAGAATCTGGCCACAAAACCTTACCTTTTATGAATTGCTTTCCGATTATTATTTTGTCCAGGGAGGAAGTAAAAATATAGCGGAATCTTTCAGGATCTTAGAAGATTTGCTGGCAGATAAAAGATTTTCATCAAATCCCGCTACATATGAATCGATAGCTAAAAGATATGAGATGATAGGAGAATATCAGCAGGCAATAAACATTTATTCCGAAGGTTTAAGACATTTTACACCAGATTTTAATTATCTTGTAAGAATGCTTAATAATTTTGTAATACTAAAAAATTATGAAGCAGCTGAAAATTTGTATTCTAAAATAGATAAAAAATATAAAAAACTTGTAAACCCCGAAGTTTTTACAAGATACAGTCAATTTCTTCTGGATATTAATAAACCATTTGAAGCGAAGGATGTTTTCGATAAAGTTATAAAATATAAACCAACATTTGCTCCAGTTTATTTACCTTATGCTCAATATTATAAACAGATGAATCAGCCAGATATTGCTCTTTCCGCTCTTTTGAAAGCCGAAAAGTATATTAATCTTGGTTTATATAAAGAAACTGAAGATATAGTCTTTGATAAAATTTTGAATGAAATAGGTGAACTTTACTATGATAGAAATGATGATACCATGGCATACACATATTTTGAAAAGGCTATTTCTGTAAATCCATCTTTTGCTAAGGCTTATTACAATATTGCCAGATTAGAATACTTTTTTTATAATAGATATGAACAGGCATTAAAAAATTTATTGAAATCTCAAAGTTTAGGATTTAATAATGACAATCAAAATTACATGATTGGATGGATACAATATCATCTCAAAAACTATGAAGAAGCTCTTTTTGCCTTTTTAAAAATGGAACTAAATTACCTTTCAAATATTGATTTAAAACTTGCCATTGGTAATTCACAGATAAAATTTGGTAAACCAGAACTTGCAGTAGGTTATCTTTCAAACTATGTTAGTTACTGGGAAAATATTGAAAGACAGCTAAGGGGAAGAGATATTAAAAATCCGAAAAGACAGGAAGCTTTGCTTAAACTTGCTGTCGGTTACAATAATCTTGGTGTAGCCTATGCTCTTCTTGCCAGGGATAAAAAAAATCCATCGTATGAATCGGAAGCTTTAAGATTATTTATAAAATCACAGGAAATTTATAATTATATAAATCCCCAAAGAATATCAAATGCTGAAAGTTATATTAATTCAATGTATATTTTGCATCCAGAAATAAAAAGAGATCTTTTACTTATGGATAATGAAAACTATTTCCCGAAGAGCATATTTTAATATATTTATTTATATTAAAAAATTAGTTTATATAGGCAGGGAGTGCAAATGGATAGAAATAAAGAAAGACTTTTATTTATCTTTATTATTAGTTTACTTATTATTGTTATTGTAAATCAGGCTATTACAAATTCTACATCAATTAAAACTAATGAAAACAGCTCTTCAATATTAGGTGAAATTGAAAAAATAATTAAAGGTAATTATTATATCAATCCACCTTCAGACAAAGAACTTTATGAAGGTGCTGCAAGAGGAATGGTAGAAGCCTTGAATGATCCATTCTCTTCTTATGTTACCCAAAAAGAATTAATGGATAGACAGCAAAGCCTTTCGCATAGATATGGTGGAATAGGAGCATATATTACAATAGAAAATAATATGCCTATGATTTTAAGGCTTATACCAAATTCTCCAGCTAAAAAAATTGGTATTCTTCCAGGAGATGTTATTCTTGAAGTAGATAATAAAAGCACAAAAGGCTTATCTTTAGATGAGGTTACTTCAAGAATTAAAGGGAAAGAGGGTACAGTTGTTAGACTAAAGATTCAAAGATATGGATTCGATTCATCTCTTATTTATGATATTAAAAGAGAAATAATTAAACTTACAATGGTAAAATCCGGTCAATTAACAAAAAATATATTTTATATAAAAATTGAAGATTTTGGTGAAAATACAGCAGATACTGTTAAAGAAGAACTTGTAAAAGCTATTAAAATATATAAAGGTGCTGTTATAGATTTAAGAGGAAATCCTGGTGGTTATCTTTCAGAGGTTGTCAAGCTTCTTGATTATTTTTTCAAAAACAAGCTTTTAGTTTATACTAAAGGCAGAAATACAAGGTTTGATGAGAAATATTCTGCTTCATATACTCAATTAGTTCCAGATAATTTTAAGCTTGTTGTTCTAGTTGATTCAAATACTGCATCTGCGGCAGAAATATTTACCGGTGTTATGAAAGATTATAAAAGAGCAATTATTATTGGTGAAAAAACATTTGGAAAAGGTGTGGTTCAACAGGTTTTTAGTCTTAGTGATGGTTCAGCTGTTTTTTTAACTATAAATCAATATTTCACTCCAAAAGGTTATGAAATTCATAAAAATGGTATTGAGCCAGATATTAATGTTAAATATTATCAATATTCAGATAGAGAATTGGCTATAATTTCCAGTCTGCAAAAAAGAGGTATTTTATACCAGTATATTCAAAAATATGGCACTAATAATAAAGAAATTCTTTATAGGGAAATAAAAAGATTTTTAGAAAAAGATAAGCTATATTTATCTGATACATCAATACGATTTTTAGTGTCTGAGTTGATTAAGTACTATGGTGAAGAAAAACTTTTTGATCTTGAGTTTGATTATCCTTTACAAAAGGCTATTGATCAATTTTAGTAAATTTATTCAATTATAAAATTTTAACTGTATATTTTATTTATCT
>JBKBTB010000227.1:0-3121 GCA_046291015.1 Exilispira sp.
TACCAGAGAGAGAAAGTACTCCATCAGAAGAAGCTATTAGAAAATTATCTGTTTTTTCAACATTTATTCCAGATATAAAGCAAGGGTCATTATCATATTGCGAAGATATAACATTTCCAAAAATATCATATCCATCTTCATTAATTTTTTCTGGTATTATTTTCGCAATGGTATCACCTTTTTTAAAACTTCTTAAAAAATTTCTTTCAAAAAAATCTATATTCCCTTTTTCATCAAGTTTTCCGGCTTGTACTTTATCATCAAACAAAGGAATAATTTTTTCACAATTACCATTAACTGGCTCTTTCCCTTTTGCAATAATAAATATTCCACTTTTTTTATCATCGAGTATCGTGTTTATCATTTGTTTGTTTATATGAGGACTATTAAGTTGATCAATTTCTCTAAATAATAACTCTCTATCCAACTTGCTTAAAATATGAGAGGTTGTTATAAGATATAATTTCATTGAATCTTTTGAAACGATAAAAATTGGTTCAATAGATACTGTAGAACCGCTTATATTTATAAAACCCTGTTTGGAGGCACAAAATGAATATTCATCTGTATTATAGTAAATATCTCCTTTAAGCAAATCAGAATAGGTAATATTTTTAGAATCCTTTAAATGTTCAATTTCAGAATCAAGTATAGCAATTTTTTCATTAATAGATACAAACGATTTGTTTACGATATCTAAATTAATTTTATCCAGCTTGTTTTTTTTAATATTTTCAATTATTTCAGATATCGGTAAATTTTTTTCAATTAAAAATTTCATCTTTGTATTAAAACAATTATATATATTTTCTTAATATTTTTATACTATATAAAAATCTTTTGTAAAATATTTTAACTTTTTTTTTGATATAAAATACTATTCTAATTTTTTAGAATGTATTTCTTATAGATTTTTACTAATAAAGTTTTAATAATAGATAATCTTTATATAAAAACAATTAAAAAGAGAATAACTATGTAAATTTAAAAAAAATATTAAATCTTTATAGATAAGCTTTTTCAAATTCAGATACTTTTTTAAGATAATTTTTTAATAATGCTTCTTTTTCTTCTTCTTTGAGAAAAGAGCAATTTATAGCGATTTTGTTGATTTCTATAAGTTTTGAAATATCATATGAAAAGTAGTTAACAAGTTTTATATAATCATCTGTAAGATCAGAGTTTTGAATTACTGGATCATCTGTATTTATTGTTACCGGGACATTATTTTCAATAAGTCTAGCGCATGGGTGAGTCTTTTCATCAGGCCATGAGCCTGTTTGATGATTCGATGTAATACATTGTTCTAGTCCAATTTGCTTTTCTTTGAGGTATTTTTGAAGATTTTTATCATGAATTGCCGCTACGCCATGTCCTATTCTAGAAGCATAGCAAAGCATTATTGCATCCCATATTGATTGTGGGGGAGTTACTTCCCCGGCATGAATTGTCGCTTTATAAAGCCCATCATTATAAACTTCATTGAAAAATCTAGAAAAATCCTTAGGTGGAAAGTTTATCTCATCACCGGCAAGATCAATTCCTACAATATCCGGTATATTAGATTTTATTATTTTTTTATACAATGAAATCATTTCCTTTTGATTTTGCTTTCCCCTATTGAAAGTAATCAAATATTTAATATTTAGTCCAATTTGCTTTGCAGTTTTATTACAGGTGTCAATAATAAGTCTGGTTACCTCTATTCTATCAAAATTATTCTCAAGTGAATAATGCTCTGGTGAAAATCTAAGTTCAATGTAAAATATTGATTCTTTTTCCAGTGCTTTTATTGAATCTATGCATACTTTTTCAATATCTTCAAAACTTTTATACCAGTTGTTCTTAAATTTTGATAAAAACAATAAAAAATCCGGATTCTGATCTTTAGGAAATTGAACAATTTTAGCAAACTCTTCGAAATTATCAGGATAATCAAGTTTATTTTTTTGTGCCAAATAAAAGAGTGTTTCTAAAGGCATTGTTCCTTCAAGATGTCTGTGAAGTTCAACTTTGGGAAATTTTGATAATATTTCTTTAGAGTTTATAATAATATTTCTATTTATGCCTGTTTTTTTTAACATTTCTTTACCTATTAAAATGGAATTTAAGAAATCTAACTGAAATATTTTAAAATTTAATAGTTTTTTAAGTTATCGGCAATTGATTTTATAAAATATAGTTTTAAAATTTTACGAAGGTTATAAATTAGTTTTTGTTGGAAAATTTTTAATCTATGTTAAATATTTTTATATTAATGGAGAGATATCATGTTAGATATAAAGTATATAGAAGAAAATAAAGATCTTGTTAAGCAAGGGATTATAAAAAAGAATTTTAATGTGGATATTGATAAGCTACTTGAATTAAATAATCAAAGAAAATTATTGATTTCTGAATCTGAAAAAATCAAAAGTATTAAAAATTCTGCTTCAAAAGAAATATCTAAATTGAGTAAAGAAGAAAAATCAATAAGACTTTCTGAAATGCAAAAATTAACTGAAAGGGAAAAGGAGATAGATGTTAAACTTAATAAAATAAAGGAAGAAATAAATCAGATTTTATTAACAGTTCCGAACCCACCAGATGAATCAGTTCCTATCGGGAAAGATGATACAGAAAATGTTGAAATTGAAAGAGTTGGTCAAATTAAAAAGAAAGAGGATTTTGAATCTTTTAAAGATCATATCCAGCTTGGAATACTTTTAGATATTATAGATTTTAATAGAGCTTCTAAAATAGCAGGTAGTAGAACATATTTTTTAAAAAATGAGGGAGTTCTTTTGCAGATGGCAATAATGCGATTTGCACTGGATAGTTTAATTAAAAAGGGATTTACCCCTCTTTATCCTCCTTTTTTAGTTAAAGATATTGCCATGACTGGTACAGGGTATTTTCCTGTAGGTAAAGAGCAAAGTTACTCAATTGAGAAGGATGAATTATATCTTATAGGAACTTCAGAAGTGCCACTTGTTTCATACCATTATGATGAGATAATAGATGAAAGTTTGTTACCAATAAAATATGCCGGTTATTCCTCCTGTTTTAGAAGAGAAGCTGGTACTTACGGTAAAGATACTAAAGGGTTGTATCGAATACATCAATTTGAAAAAATAGAACA
>JBKBTB010000228.1:0-3115 GCA_046291015.1 Exilispira sp.
ACTGCAAGTTTTATATAATTTTCAAAATCTTGCCTGTGAATTATTGACCAGGGTGCATGAATATATCTAACTGGAACAGATAAACTTATGGAAGCCACTCCTTTTTGTGTTAATGATATAGCCCCACTATCTGTTCCACCAGTCACAGTTCTTTTGAATTGATATGGTATATTATTATTCTTTGCGACTCTTATTGCAAAATCTAAAAGTTTTCTATTTGCAATAGATGAATTATCCATTATTGTAAAAGCAGGACCCTTTCCAAGTTCTGTTGATGGTGAATAAGTCTGCTCAAGCTCTCTATCTGAACAAGTTGTCCCTTCTAAATTTAAGTTGAAAACAAGATTTTCAACATCAAATGCACTTACATAACCACCTCTTAGCCCAACTTCTTCTGAAACATTGTAACTTGCATGAATTGAAACATCATAAGGACCTTTTAAAATTATTTCTGTGATAGCACAGCAACCAGCCCTATCGTCAAAAGCCTTACCAAAAAGATAATCCCCTTGCTTGAAAAATTTTGTTGTAAAATAAATATAATCACCAATTTGAACTTTATTTGCTTCAGCCTTTGATGAAGCGCCAATGTCTATATACATATCCCGAATTTCATCAGCATTAGAAAGCTCAGTTGGTGAAGAAAAATGAAGTGTTTTTATTGCAATACAACCAGGAATTTTTTTATTTCCAATTATTACCTGTGTTGCTGGAAGTATTTTAGGTATAAAACCACCAATTGCAGAAAACTTAATAAGACCATTTTCTTCAATATCTCTTACCATTAAAGAAACTTCATCCATATGAGCTGTAAGAAGTACATTTTTCTTTACCCTACCTTCAAGTTTTGCTATAAGGTTGCCTATTGGATTTATTTCTATCTCTTTAACCTTACCTTTTATATCCTTTTTAATCTGTTCAACGATTTTATCTTCATCTCCACTACCAGCATTTATATTTGAATATATTTCAAGTCTATTTATCATTGTTTTTCTCCTGCTCTTTTGCTAAAAGTTCCTCGCTTATTGCAACATTGGCAAATAATTTAGCGGCTCTATATAGATCTTTCATATTTATTATTTCTACCTGTGAATGCATATATCTTAGTGGAATTCCTAAAAGGGCAGTTCTAACGCCTTTTCTAGTAATTTGGATAACTGCTGCATCTGTTCCACCTGGTCTTGGTTCAATCTCAAGCTGATATGGTATATCTTCATTTTCAGCTATCTTTATAATTTTCTTTACAAAAGAAGGAGTATGCCCTGGACCAAATGCAATGGCTGGACCTTTGCCAATTGATAGTTTTATAGGATTACCAACCGGATCACCAAAAGTGACATCACAGCTTATAGCAAAATCTGGATTTATGGCAAAAGCAGCAGTTTTTGCACCTCGAAGCCCCACTTCTTCCTGAACAGAAAAGCAATAGTACACATCATGATATGGTTGCATTTTATCCAATAATGATGCTGCCATATAAAGGACTATAGCCCCAGCTTTATCATCAAAACCGGCAGACATATAAGATGAACCGGCAAGCTTACAGGGCTCAAAATCAATTATGCCAACATCTCCAACAGATACAATTTTCTCAATTTCTTCTTTATCATATCCACAATCTATAAAAAGTTTATCTATAGGATCAATTTTTTTAATCTCATCATTTGACATAAGATGAGGTGGTTTTGTTCCAATTATACCATAAATCTCTTCTTTACCAAATATTTTAACTCTTTTACCTGGTAATGCCTTCTTATTAATACCACCAATGTTGGTAAATCTCAATATACCATTTTCCTCAATCTTTGTAATCATTATGCCAATCTGATCATAATGTGTTTCAAATAAAAGTTTTACTTTTTTCTTTCCATAACCTTTTTTATAGGCAATAACATTACCCATAACATCGATTTCAACCTTATCACAAATAGGTTTCATCGATTTTTCAATGAATTTTGCGGCTTTTTCCTCAAAACCAGTTATAGCTGGAATCTTTAAAAGCTCGCCTAAAAAAGCTTCAAATCGCTCCACAAGATTCCTCCTTATTTTTACTCAATTGAATTTTATCAAATGAAGTTAAAAAGTCTAATAGATTTTATTGTTAAATAAAGTTAAAAAGTCTAATAAATTTTATTGTTAAATAAAGTTAAAAAGTATAATAGATTTTATTGTTATTTACTATAATTAAAAATATTGATTATATCGATTTTTATTAAGTTTCAATATTTTCATTTTTTATTTTACTATAAAAAAAATAATATTTTATAAAGAAAAGAGATAAAAAGATAAATAATGCATTCATTCATAATAAAATAAATGCTTTTAAAGCCAAAAAGTTATATTTTCACTTACCTTTATATCAATATTAAACTGTCAGCTAAAGTTTTAATATTAAAGCTTTTAATAATGTTAACAAGATAAAAAACTTTTATCCAAAAAATTAAGGCATCTTAGAAAAACTATTTACAGGTTATCATTTATTTTATTTAAAATCAATATCATTTTCATTTATATTTTTTTAATTGATTTAATTACAAAATAAATAGGTAAATAATAAAATAAAAATAAAATAAAACAAAAAAAATTTTTATATATTTTAATATTAGTAAAAACTATTAATTACTATTTTTAATAAATTACTCAGGGATATATAATATTTGCATATACTTAAATAAAAAATAAGAAACAATAAAATTAGAAAAATAGTAATAAAACGATTAGGAAATTATAATAATAATATACATAAATAAAAAATCTATCCTTTAAAAACCATCAAATAATTCTGAAGACATTTGTAATCTGGTAGATATAAATAACACAAATAAAGTTAATCTATAAATGTAAAATAAAATTAATTTTAAAACAAAATTAAAAATTAGGTAATATAATAATTGGAAAATAACAAAATCTCAGCTATAAATAAATGTTTCTTGTTAAGATTAAATATTATAATGGATTATTGAATAGCTTGTAATAATATTTTCTAAATATGTTCTTATCTAAACATTTAACATTAAAAATTAAATTTAATATAATATTTCGATAAATATTAAGTTGGCTTTTTTATTATTTTATAAACAATATAATGTAAAAATTCAATATTGTTTTTATTCTT
>JBKBTB010000229.1:0-3107 GCA_046291015.1 Exilispira sp.
AATTCTTTTTTATTTCTATAGCAATAGCACCTTCATAAGAAATTTTACCGCCAGTCAATTCGCCTTTACTAACTTTTTCCAGAGCAGCACTGATCTGTTTTAGAAAATTTTTATCTATAAAAAATAATACCATATAGAGAGTTGTTACAAATATAAAAGAGATTGCTATAATGACAAAAATATTGGCGATATTTAAATCTACACCAGTTATATATAAAGCGCCAACAATAAGTAAGCTGAATATCAAAGCAGCTATAATGAATATTAAAAGTTTAAATTGATGAAGATCTCGCATTATTTATCTCCATATATTATAATTCGACATTTTAATAATAAAATTTGAGAAAAAGAATAATTTTAATATATTGAAAATTATAAATAATCTGATAAGATTATCGCACAAAAATTAAATATTTCAATAATTATTATAATCAAAACTATTAGAAGAAAAAAGAAATTAGCAGGAGAAAATTAATGACAATAGGTGAATTAAGAAAAAAACTAGAGGATGAAGGAGTTTTATCTGTTGACTTGAAATTTATTGACCTGAATGGTGAAATAAGAAAAGTAACAATTTCAAAAGATGAAATTAATGATGATTTGATGACTGAAGGAATAGGGTTTGATGGATCTTCTGTAACTGGTTTTAGAAAAGTTTCATCTGGAGATTTAGTATTAATACCAGATTTACAAACTCTTTTTAAAGATCCTTTTACAGAAAACACAGTTTATTCATTGATGTGTATGATAAAAGAAGCAGATACAAGAAAACAATTTGAAGATGATCCAAGATACATTTCAAAAAAGGCTATTGATTATCTTAAACTTTCAAATATAGCAGATGAAGCATATTTTGCTCCAGAATACGAATTTTATCTTTTTTCAAAAGTTTCATTTGATTCTAAATCTCATTATTCATTCTATCATATAGATACTGAAGAAGGTTATTGGAACAATGATTTTACACCTGAATCATTATATCTTTCTATACCCCAGCATAAAGGTTATCATAGAGCTCTTCCCGTAGATAGATATTTTGAGGTTAGACAGGAGATAATCCATGTAATGGATAAAATGGGAATAAAATTTAAATATCATCATCACGAGGTTGGTGGTCCTTCTCAGCATGAAATAGAGGTTCCTTTAACTCCACTTTTCAAATCAATTGAAAACACAGTCTGGATTAAATATATTGTCAAAAACATTGCAAGAAGACACGGGCTTTTTGCCACATTTATGCCAAAACCATTATCTTCCGATGCTGGTTCTGGTCTTCATTGCCATATTCAATTGAAAAAAAATAATAAAAATATATTTTTTGGAAATGAATACGCAGTGTTGTCTTTAGAAGCTCTTTATTTTATTGGTGGTATTTTAGCACATGGTCAAGCATTAGCAGCATTTACAAATCCGAGTGTCAATTCATATAAAAGGCTCATACCTGGATTTGAAGCGCCAACAAATCTTTTCTTTTCTTTAGGCAACAGAAGCGCAGCTATAAGAATTCCAAAATATGCTACAAGTGAAGAAGATGCAAGATTTGAATTCAGAACACCAGATGCCACCTGTAATCCTTACTTTGCTTTTCCTGCTATAGTAATGGCTGGGATAGATGGTATTAAAAATAAAATTGATCCAAGAAAGCATGGATATGGTCCTTTCGATGTGAATATTCATGATCTTTCTGAAGAAGAAATAAAGAAGATCAAATCTGTTCCTACATCTTTAGAGGGGAGCTTAAAAGCATTGGAAGAAGATTACAGTTTTCTTTTAGAAAATAATGTATTCACTAAAAACTTTATAGATTCATGGATTAGAACAAAAAGAAAAGAACTTGACAACTTCAAATCCTCTGTGGATCCTGTTGAATACAAATTATATTTTGATTGTTAATTCGAAGTTTTTTTATGAAAACAAGAGGGATGATATTTTTAGATAGTAAAAAAGTTTCATATGAGATAAGAGAATATGATTTCAATGAAAAAGGGGCGGTTTATGCCGCCTCTTGCTTAAATTGGCAACTTGAAGCAATGATTAAAAGCATTGTAATAAAAGGTGATAAAAATTATTATCTATGTTTAATTGGAGCAGATAAAGAAATCTCTCTAAAAAAGGCAGCAAACTGTCTACAAGAAAAAAAGATTTCACTTGCCAGTATTGAAGATGCCGAGAGAGTTTCAGGTTATAAGGTCGGCGGAATTTCACCTTTTGGTTTTAAAAAGCAGATTCAAATTATAATAGATAAAAATTTAATGCAATTCGAAAAAGTAGCCATAAATGCTGGAGCAAGAGGAATAATCTGTATCATAAAACTTTCTGATCTGCTCGATATACTTAAACCTCTCATCGAAGATATAAGCATATAATTTTTATTATATTTCAAATCCATCTATAATTTTTAATCTAAAAATTATATATTCTCAAAAATTTTGATATTTTTCCTAAGCATAAAATTTTATATTATATATTTCTATCATAAATTTAACGAAATAATAAAAATATAAAAATATAAAAATATAAAAATATAAAAATATAAAAATATAAAAATATAAAAATATAAATATAAATTAAAAAACTTAAATTGAAATAATTAAGATCAAATTAAAAAATTTAAATTAAAATAATTAAAATCAATTAGATATAATAATTTCAAGCATAAACTTATATTTATTGAATATATTTATAGAAGAATATTTGTCGAATAATAAATAATATTTAATTGAATAATATATAATTTAATAATATTTATTTCAATAATATTTATCTGATATTTTATATAGATTAAAAGATTACTTTCTTGACAATTGCAACCTTTTTATTAAACTGAATTGATGAAAAACCTTACAAAAAATGCTATCTTAGAATACAAAATAGCAATTTCTTCTTCTTCAAATGATGTTAAATTATTTATTATTGGAAATCTTCTTTTTGGAATTGGAGTAAACCTTATTGGTCTTCTTTTTAATCTGTATTGTAAATCTCTATCTTTTACCGAAAGTTCAATAGGAAAACTTCTTTCTTCAAGAGCATTTGGTTCAGCATTGGTAACATTGCCAGCTGCATTTATTCTTGCCAGAATAAACTTAAGATTGTTATTTACACTGGTT
>JBKBTB010000230.1:0-3105 GCA_046291015.1 Exilispira sp.
CTTCTATTGTATTTACTCTTGAATAGCTTCTTCTTTTATTTGCGATTATAAGCTGACATCCAAATATATCTGCAAAAGCCCTTGCTACCTTTTCTCCACCTGCATCAACAGAACAGATAGCCCAATTTTTATGGACTTCATTATGAAGATTATCTCTTGTTTTAACAAATTCTTTTAATATATATTTTTGAATCTGAGGATATAAAGGCACATCATCTATATAAGCATAAACTGGATCAACCATCATCTTTGACTTTTCTGAATGTAACTGATATGTAATAATATGGTTGGCACCAAGTGAGACAAGAGTCTTAAAATGAATTGCAAGACCAGATGAATTTCTTGCGTAAGCTCTATCCGATCTTGAACAGGAGATAAAAGGTTCTATTACAGTTATACTGCCGGCGTGACTTCTTTTAAGTGAATCAATTAAATGGTAAAGCTCTATTTTATTTTCATGAGTTGAAAGATTATTTACATTTCTATTCGAAGTTCTTTGAATTATGTATATATCTTTTTTCCTGACAGAAGAAAGTATTTCAATCTCTATTTCACCATCTGAAAAACACTTGACCTTTTTTTCACCATTTAAATCCACAAATCTTGAAGTATATTCATTAAGCCCTCTTAAATTATGTAAAACATCTAGTGAATAATCCTCGGCAGATCTTCCGGAAAATATCTGTATCTTACCTCTTCCAGGCATAATATCACCTCATCTATAATAAAATTTCATTTCCCTTCTAAATCAAATAATCAATTGAATTTTTAAATCAAAATTAATTTATATTATAATTTTATAATTTCCATCTTATCAAGTGCATCTTTTATAAGATTTTCATCAAACCATTTCTTCTCTTCATTCTTTGTTTCTTCAAGTTTTGGATTTATTACTGGATTTGATGGTGTAAAAAGAGAGCAACAATCAGCATATGGGAGAATCGAAGTTTCAAAGGTATTTATTTTTTGAGCTAATTTTATTGTTTCCTCTTTGTCAAAACCTATAAGAGGTCTTAATACAAAAAGATCTGAAGCATCATCGGTGGATTTTAATGAATTAATAGTCTGAGAAGCAACCTGAGAAAGCGATTCTCCTGTAATAAGACAATCATATTTAAAGTATTTACCAATTCTTGAAGCTATGTTCATCATTGCTCTTCTCATCAATATTGTCATAAAAGATATACTTGATGATATCCTTATCTTAGTTTGAATATCTGTAAAAAAAATTATAAATAATTTGCTTTTTGTTTCATATTCAGTCAATATCTGAGCAAGTTTTATAACCTTTTCTCTTGCTTGATCTGTTGTAAATGGTGGCGCATGAAAATAGATAAAATCGACCTTCATGCCTCTTTTCATGCAAAGATATGCTGCAACAGGTGAATCTATACCACCAGAAAGAAGAGCAAGCGATTTACCTGCAATACCAACTGGTAATCCACCAACACCATAATATTTTTTATAAAATAGATATGCAAAATCATTTCTTATTTCTGTAAAAAATGTCAATTCTGGATTTTTTAATTTTACCTTTTTTGAAAATTCAGGAAATTTTTCTATTAGTTCTTCTGCTAAAAGCCTTGACATGTCATCAGAATGCACAGGGAAACTCTTATCGACCCTTTTAACTTCAAATCTAAAATTTTGGCAATCTTTTAATTCTGGATTCTCTTTTACAATATCGATCCACTTATCTTTAATGGAATTATAATCTTTATCTATTTTAATGACTGGAGAAAAAGAAGTTATACCAGCAATTTTTGAGAGTTTGCTTATTATTCTGTCATTTAATTCTTTTACCTGTAAAAAAATCCTTCCTTGTTGATAATTTATAATTGAATCAGGAATTTTATTCTTGATATTGTCTATCAATTGCTTTTCAAACCTTTTTCTATTCCCTTTTTTTAAAGCTATTTCACCATATCTGATTAAAATTAATTCCATAACAAGCTAAGTTTTGCCTTTTTACTTTTTTTTTCAAGATTAATTTATTAAATTCCAAATTTTTTTTATCTTTTTATATTAACAGTTATCAAAGATATATTTGTCTTGTTTTCTTTATATTAATCAGGTTTATTTTATTTGATTTATCTAATCTATTTTTATTATATTAAATTAAATATAAAATTAAAATTTTTTCTTTAATTATTTAATCTTTTAGTTATTATTTTTAAGCAAAAAGATATGGATAAAAAATTTAAAATAATTTCAACTCAATCGGTAGCCTCTATTTCAGTAACTGGAAATTTCTGCGAATTATCCTGTAAACATTGCAATAAAAAATATTTAAAATCGATGATTGATATTAAAGATAAAGAATTTTTAAATTATTTTAAGGATAAAAATACTGCTTTGATATCAGGTGGAAGCTTAAAAAATGGTTCGGTACCTTTTTATAATCATCTCGACTTAATAAAAAAAATTAAGGAAAATAATATACTTTTAAATGGCCATACAGGATATATTCCTGAAGATAAATTTGATCAAACATTTATTTTTAATTCATTGTCAATTGATATTTGTGGAAGCGATAAAATATTAAAGGAAATTTATAATCTGAATTTAAGCTTAAAAGAATATCAGGAAAATATTTTAAAATTAAATGAATTTTTAATTAATAGCCAGAAAAATGTATATTTTGATAAAATTGAATATTTTAATAAACCAGCTATTGTCCCGCATATTACAATTGGAATCTATTACGGGAAATATTCTTTTGAAGAAGAAGCAATAGATTTTTTAAAAAAAATCAAACCAGGAAAACTTGTACTAAATGTTTTAATTCCAACTAAAAATACAGCATTTGAAAAAATATCAGAAATAGATATAAAAAGAGTTTTACAGGTTTTTAATTATGCGAAAAATCAGCTACCGGATAGCCTAATTTATCTTGGCTGTATGAGACCTTTTGGTCTTTTTCGTGAAGAACTCGATTTTCTTCTTTTTGAAAAAAAAATAGATGGAATAGTCAATCCATCAAAAAAATTCATGAAATTTTTAGAAAGTAAAATTACTGATAATTATATACAATTAAAAGGATGTTGCTCTTTGCTATAGCTATTATTATTTATTTTTATTGCATTTGCCTTTTAATGTATTATT
>JBKBTB010000013.1:0-16607 GCA_046291015.1 Exilispira sp.
AAATATTTTTTAATAATAAAATTATTTTAATAATAAAATTATTTATGAAAATTGAAAAATTAGCAAATAACAAATTTATTATAGAAAAAACAAAAGAAATGATAGTTCCAGTTATTTTATATTGCAGTGATAAAAGTATTTCAAGCATTCTATTAGATAATTCAATAAACCAGATAGTAAATGTTGCCAGTCTTCCTGGTATTATAAATTATGCAATAGCTATGCCAGATATTCATCAAGGTTATGGATTTCCTATAGGTGCAGTTGCGGCTTTTGATGATAATGAAGGGATTGTATGCCCGGGAGGAGTCGGCTTTGACATTAATTGCGGAATAAGACTGATAAAAACAAATTTATATAAAAATGAAATAACTAAAGTCATTGATAAAATTACAGCTATTTTATTCAATTCTATTCCTTCTGGTGTTGGATCGCAGGGTATTAAGAAATTTGATAAAAACGAGATTAAAAAGATAAGTGAAAATGGCATAAAATGGATGATAGAAAATGGTTTTGCACACAATTACGATATTGATAATATTGAAGATAATGGATTTTTAAAGGGTGCAAATGCTGATATACTGTCAAAAGAATCTATTGATAGAGGGAAAACAGAACTTGGAACATTAGGAGCAGGAAATCATTTTCTGGAAATTGGTTATATATCAGAAATTTTTGATAAACAAATTGCCAATGATTTTGGTATTTTTTTAGATCAGGTTGTTATATGGATACATACTGGATCAAGAGGATTTGGTCATCAGATAGCCAAAGAATATATTGATAAGATGAGAAAAAAAATGATGGAATATGGTTTAAAATTAAAAGATCCTGATCTTGTTTATTTACCAGTTAAAGATCAATTGTCCATCGAATATATTAGTGCAATGAAAAGCGCTGCCAATTATGCATATTGCAATAGACAACTGATAACACATTATGTTCGTCAATCTTTTGAACAAGTTTTCAATAAATCATTTGAAAAACTTGGAATATATATAATTTATGATGTCTGCCATAATATAGCAAAGTTTGAAAATCACCTATTAAATGGAAAAGAAAAAAAAGTTTTTATTCATAGAAAAGGAGCAACACGAGCTTTTCCAGCTGGAAATAAAATCCTGCCCGAAAAGTTTAAAAAAATTGGACAACCAGTTTTAGTTCCTGGAGACATGAAAAGAGGTTCATATATTCTTATCGGAACAGAAGAATCTATGAATCAAGCTTTTGGTTCGGTATCTCACGGGGCTGGAAGATTAATGAGCAGAAATCAGGCAAAAAAATCATTTAGTTATAATTCTATTGAAAATGAATTGAAAAATAAAAATATTTTATTAATGGCAAAAGATAAAATTTTAGTGCAAGAAGAGGCTCCTTCAGCTTATAAAAATATTAATGACATAATAGAAGTTTTAACAACAAATAATCTTGCAAAAATTGTAGCAAAATCTTTACCTTTATCTGTAATAAAGGGTTAAAAATATTCTGTTAAAGGGATTATTTTATAAAGTTAACAATAATTAACTTTCTTAAAATTTTTGTCAAAAATCTTGACAGATTAATTTTTATTTAATAAAATTTCACAAGAAATGTGCGTAAATTTTTTTTGGAGGTAATGGTTATGAAACGCAACATGAAATTTATTCTCTTAACTTTCGTTTTATTACTCTTTATTGGTCTTGCTTTTGCTGGATGCAAAAAAGAAGTAAAAGAAATTGTCATTGGTGGTGTTGGACCTGTATCAGGTGAAGCCGCTACATTTGGTCAATCCACTAAAGAAGGGTGCGAACTAGCTGTTGAAGAATGGAATGCTGCAGGCGGAGTACTTGGTAAAACTATTAAATTGATTTATCAGGATGATAAGGGAGATCCAACCGAAGCAGCAACTGTATGGACAAAACTTATAACACAGGATAAAGTTGTAGCTATTGTCGGAACAGTTATGAGTAAATGTTCTTTAGCTGGAGCTCCAATAAGCCAGCAGTATAAAGTTCCTATGATAAGCCCAACTTCAACCAATCCTAAAGTTACAGAAGTTGGAGATTATATTTTTAGAGCTTGCTTCATAGATCCTTTTCAGGGAACTGTTGGTGCTAAATTTGCATATGAAAATTTAAATGCTAAAAAGGCTGCTTGTATTTTTGATGTAGGAAATGACTATACAAAGGGTCTTGCTGAATTTTTTAGAGATAAGTTTACACAACTTGGTGGTACTATAGTTGCGTTTGAAGCTCACCCAACAGGCACAACAGATTTCAAGGCTCAACTTACAAAAATAATTGCTGCTAAACCAGATGTTATCTATATATCTGATTACTACAATGATGTTGCTCTTATTGCTAAACAAGCAAGAGAACTTGGCTTTAATGGACCACTTGTAGGTGGAGATGGATGGGATTCACCAGATTTAGTAAAAATTGGTGGTACTGCTGTTGAAAATGGTTATTTTACAAACCACTTTTCAAAAGATGACCCAAGACCTATTGTTCAGGAATTTGTAAAAAAATATCAAGCGAAATTTGGAAAAGTCCCAGATGCTTTAGCAGCTTTAGCATATGATGCTATGATTATTATGTTAGATGCTATAAAAAGAGCTGGTTCAACAGATCCTGAAAAAATTAAACAAGCATTAGTTGAAACAAATATTAATGTTGTTTCCGGTCTTATAACATTTGATAAAAACAGAAATCCTATTAAATCAGCTGTCATTATTGCTATTAAAAATGGTCAGCAGGTTTATCAAGCAACTGTTAATCCATAATTTCATATTTTTCAGGGGGAGTAATCCCCCTGACTTTTTTCTATCAGGGGGATCAAATGGATATTAGTACAATTATACAACAGATTTTTAATGGATTGCAATTAGGCAGTATTTATGCATTAATTGCATTAGGATACACAATGGTTTATGGTATTGTTCGACTTATAAATTTTGCCCATGGCGATTTTTACATGATTGGTGCATATGCTTCTTATGGGTTATTTTTTGCTTTAGGAACAGTTGTTTCTTCCAGTTTTTCAGGTCCAACCGCTGCTATTTTATTATTCTTATTCATTTTAATCGGTAGTATGATAAGTGGCGGAACTATAGCTCTTTTAGCCAATCAATTTGCTTATAAACCTTTAAGAAATAAACCCCGTCTTTCATCTTTAATAACTGCGATTGGTGTGTCAATGTTTTTGGAATACTTTCTTTCTGCTCTTCCAGCTGTAGGACCTTCTTATAGAGGTTTTCCGGAGCTTATAAAAAAAGCAACATACAATTTTGGACCAGCGATTGTTTCAAATTATGTTTTACTTGATTTAAGTGTAGCCGCAATTTTAATGATTTTTTTAACAATTTTGGTAAAGTACACAAAAATTGGTAAAGCCATGAGAGCAGTATCACAGGATAAAGATGCTGCTAAACTTATGGGAATAAATATAGAAAGTGTTATTGCAATAACATTTTTAATAGGTGGTTCTTTTGCTGGAGTTGCTGGTTTACTTTCTGGTCTTACATATCCAAGAATATACCCTTACATGGGTATTCTACCTGGATTAAAAGCTTTTATTGCTGCTGTTTTAGGTGGTATTGGTAATATTCCTGGTGCCATGCTTGGAAGCTATATAATGGGAATAGCTGAAACTTTTGCAACAGCAATAAATTCTCTTATTGGTGAAGGTATAGCATTCGCAATTCTTATACTTGTGCTTCTATTTAGACCTCAGGGGTTGCTTGGAGAAAAAGTTGCTGACAAGATTTAGGAGCATAAAATATGAAATTAGATATAAAATCATTTTTTCATAAATTTCTATTAATTATAAAAAGAAGGATAGTACTTTTTTTCATTTCTTCTTTAATAATTATGCTATTGATAATGCTTTTACATCGTTTAGACGTACTCAATTCTTATATAATACAAATTATAAATGTTTCTCTGGTATATGTTATTTTTGCAGTTTCTCTAAACCTTATTAATGGCTTTACAGGACAATTTTCCATTGGGCATATGGGTTTTGCCGCAGTTGGTGCTTATACCTCTGCTACTATTACTACATTAATTTTGAAAATTTTTCCCACTTCACTACCAAATTATTTAATCTTTATTATTGCTCTTTTGCTTGGTGGATGCATGGCTGGTTTGACTGGCTTTATAATTGGATTCCCTTCTTTAAGATTAAAAGGTGATTATCTTGCAATAATGACATTGGGTTTTGGAGAAATTATCAGAACAATTTTTAATAATATTAATTATGTTGGCGGACCAAGAGGTCTACTTGGTATTCCAAAATTTTCGACATTTCCTATTATCTTTATAACAACTATATTAACCATTATAATAATAAGAAATCTTGTTTTTTCAACTCACGGAAGAGCACTTCTTTCAATTCGAGAAAATGAAGTTGCATCGGAACTTGTAGGAATAGATACAACAAAATATAAGATATTGGCTTTTGTTATTGGTGCATTTTTTGCCGGGGTTGGTGGAGGACTTCTTGCTCACTTAATACAAATAGCTCATCCAACACAATTTGGTTTTATGTATTCTATTTTAGTATTAATAATGGTATATGCCGGGGGAATGGGAAGTATTTCCGGTTCAGTCATAGCTGCTTTTGTTTTAACTTTTCTTTCAGAAGGCTTAAGAGTTGGTCTGGCTTCATTATCAGATTTAATTAAATTTCCAGTCGGAGATCAATGGAGAATGGTTATTTATTCTCTATTATTAATATTTATAATGCTTTTTAGAACTGAAGGTTTAATGGGAATGAAAGAACTTAAATTTTTAATCCCTGAAGAGGAGGATATTCATGGAAAATGTTCTTAAAATAGATAAACTCACACATTATTTCGGTGGACTCAGAGCCGTTTATGATTTTAATCTAGATCTTCCTCCTAATTCTTTATGGGGTTTAATAGGACCAAATGGTGCGGGTAAAACTACCATATTTAACCTTATAACAGGTGTATATAATCCGACTGAAGGATCAATAAAATTTTTGGGACATCAGATAAATGGAAAAAAATCATATCAAATTGTCCATATGGGTATTGCAAGAACTTTTCAAAATTTAAGGATATTTAACTCTCTTTCAGTGCTTGACAACATAAGAATTGCTAGACATTATACCACTCAATCATCAAGGCATACCCATACAAGAAATGAGAAATATTTGAGTCAATTTTCGCAAACTTCTTTATTTGATTCTTTATTTAGAACTTCAAGATATAATATAGTTGAAGAGCAAATTAAAGAAGAGGCATATGAACTTCTTAAAATATTTAATCTTGAAGGATGCATGTATGATACAGCCAAAAATCTACCTTATGGTATGCTGAGAAAACTTGAAATAGCAAGAGCTTTAGCTACTCATCCTACACTACTTCTTTTAGATGAACCTGCTGCCGGCATGAACCCTGCTGAAGTTGCAAATTTAATGGAATTAATACATTTTATTAGAGATAAATTTAATCTTACCATACTTTTAATTGAACATCATATGAAAGTTGTTATGGGCATATGTGAATATATTAAAGTAATTGACTTTGGAGAAACGATAGCTGAAGGCAATCCAAAAGAAGTTGCTAATAATCCAAAAGTAATAGAAGCTTACCTAGGGAAAGGAGAATAGCATGCTAAAAGTTGAAAATTTAGAAGTAGCATATGGTGCTATTAAAGCTATAAAGGGTATAACATTTGAAGTTCCAGAAAAAAAGATTGTAACCTTAATCGGGGCAAATGGTGCAGGAAAAACAACTACCCTTAGAACAATTAGCGGGCTAATGAAGGCAAATAAAGGAAAAATATACTTTAAGAATCAAGATATTTTTAATTTACCTGCTCATAAATTGGTTAGTCTTGGAATTTCACATGTTCCTGAGGGAAGAAGAATTTTTTCAACATTAACTGTTCAGGAAAATCTCGATATGGCTGCCTGGCTTGTTAAAAATAAAAATGAAAGAAAAAGAAGATATGAAGAGGTTTTCGAATTATTTCCAAGATTGAAAGAAAGAAGAAAACAACTAGGAGGAACATTATCAGGTGGAGAACAGCAAATGCTTGCCGTTGCACGAGCTTTAGTTACTGGCGGGGATTTATTGCTGTTTGATGAACCTTCCATGGGTTTGGCTCCAGTTCTTGTAGAAGAAATTTTTAATACAATTATAAAAATTAATAAAAATGGCTCTACAATCTTATTAGTAGAACAAAATGCAAAAAAAGCTCTTGAAATATCTGATTATGCATATGTTCTTGAAGTTGGTCTTATTAGCTTTCATGGACCTGCTAAAGATATCGCAAATAATCCAAAGGTAAAAGAAGCATATCTTGGAGTTTAGTTTTAATTTAACTCATTATAAACATATATTTAATATATTTTTGCAATATTTGAATTAATGTTATTTCTATATTTTATTTTATGTTAAATATTAGCAAATAAAAGCATATATAAGTATGATTTTTTAATTATAAAAGTAAAAAAGTAATTTTTATTTTATTGAAATTATATTATAAAATCATAACAGGTGATATTTGTTAAAATTATTTATTAAGGATAATCTTATAAAATCATTTTCATTGCTTAAAAATTTATTTCATAACTTATTTTACAATTAGAGATTGTAACTTTCGACAATTTTCGATATCTTCATGATAGTCATCACTTTTTTCAGTTTCCAGTAAAAAAGGGATATTTTTAAATTTTTCAAAATTTACAAAATGCTTAAAACCTTCTAATCCAATAAACCCATTGCCTATATGCTCATGTCTGTCCTTTTTTGAACCTAAAGGAAACTTTGAATCATTAATATGAATAACTTTAATCTGCTCTAATCCAATAACTTTATTGAAAATATCCATTGTATTATTAAAAGACTTTTCATCTCTTATATCATAACCTGCGGAAAATGTATGGCAGGTATCATAACACACTCCAAAAGAATCTTTTTCTTTAACACTGGTAAGAATAAATGCTATTTCTTCGAATCTAGATCCCAGGTTTGTTCCCTGCCCTGAGGTTGTTTCAATTAAAATTTTAACATTTTCTGGAATTTTTATAGAATTAAAAGATCTGACTATTTGAATTAAGCCTTTTTCTACTCCATAACCCATATGAGAACCGGGATGAATAACATAATATGGTATATTATATAATGAGCATCTTTCAAGTTCATCCTCTATTGAACTCAAACTTTTTTTAAGTATATCATCATCAAAAGAAGCGAGGTTTATTAAATAAGAGGAATGAGCTACAATCGCATAAAAAAAATTGCTATCCAATAAAATTTTAAATTCAAGAATATCTTTTTTTTCTGGAGCTTTTGAAAACCATCTTGTTGCATTTTTAGTAAAAACCTGTAAAGAATGAAATCCAAGATCTCTTGCAGTTATTAAAGCTGATTTTAAACCATCTTTAATTGAAATATGAGAACCAAAACGAATATCAAATTCCATAACTTATAATTTATTTTATACCTTAAAATTAAAAGAAGAACCTTCACTGCCATTATTTTGAATAGATTTTTTTGAAGTATCTTTTTTTTCAAGCTCAGCCCAGGCTGAGCGAAGTTCAGATAAAATTTTAACAACATCTGTAAGTAGTTTTGAATCTTTTTTTATATTACCATCAATCATCTGCTTCATACAATAATCATATATTGAAAAAAGATTTTGCGCTATTTCCCCACCCTGTTCAAAATCAAGAGATAACATTAGTTCTGAAATTATATCCTGAGCCCTGATTATATTGTTGTTTATCACGTCAAATTTAATAGATTTTTTATTTATTAATTCGATAGCAGTATTCAGGCAAACTATAGCTTTGTCATATAGCATTATTACAAGTTGAATTGGGCTTGCAGTCTTTACTTTCATCTCAAGATAACTTTGAGCTTGTTTATTGTCTACCAAAATAACCCCCAATCCTCAATGTTTTTTGTATTATCGGTTTATTTTTATTGATTTTTACTTAAATTATCAATTTGAAATAATTAATCAAGTATATAAATTTTTTAATAATTTAAAAATAAAAATCTCAAAATTTTTTTCTACATTAATAATATTTTCATTTCTTAAATAATAAAATAATAAAAAGTTTATAAGAATTTTGGTTATATCCTTATCATTTATATCTAATTTAAATTTAGTAAAATATTCAAATTCTAAATTTTTGCTTTCAATTTTTTTCCATTCCTTTAAATACTGTTCAAATAGATACTTCTCGCCTTTTCTGATACAACTAATAACAGAAGAATTCATCGTCGTTTTTAAATAACTTTGCCTTGAATTATTGAATTCATAAAAATATGAATTTTTATAATAATATTTTTTACCTGGAAATGAAAAATCTATTCCATATAAAAAAATATTATTAAAATTAAAATTTTTAATAAATAGATATGCAAAAGCTCCAACATTTTTAACGGATAGATTTAAAATTGGTAACTTTAATATTATTTCATTTATTTTATTCATAACATCTTCAAATTTTATAATCGATTTTTCAGAATAAAAATATCTGGAAATATTCTCAATTGATAACAGAATAATAAATAAATACTTATCTATGAATAAAATTGGATTTTCAAATTTTAAAAGCAATTTTCTTGATGATGAAACTGGCATTAAAACAGGAATCTTTTTATATTTTTCATCCATCTTATTTAGCATAAGATCTACAATATTCCTGTTATCCAGAATGATTATTAGATCGGGAAATATTTTATTATTTATACAAAAATTAATACCATTATCAACACAAACTATAAAAGGTTTGATAATATTTATTTTATTTAATAATTCCTGTCTTTTTTCTTCAAAATCTAAAGTTGGTGAAGCACCAATAATTAATGCCTCTTTTTTATATTTAATAAAATTGTTATGAATATAATTGGATAAATCTTTTATCAATTCTTTATTAACAATATTATATAAATTATTGTTATTAATTATAGCATTGAGATTGCTTATAGCATTTTTAAGGTTAAAAGTAGTGTTTATTGAATTTGTCTTTAAATAAAAAATTACTTCTTTCCTTACAGTTTCCCATTCATCAATAACTTTTTCTATATCATTTTTTAAAAAACAATTTGGATTTTCCTTTTTGATAATTTTATCTATAAATAAAGGATTTAATAACTGAATATAGTTGTCGATTAATAAAGTTCTTATAAAATCATCATCAATTAATCCTTTGATATAAATAGAAATAATATTATTATCAAATATATCAGAAATATTTAACAAGGAACAAGAAAGTAAAAATAGATCAAGGCTTTCATCAATTAAAATAAATCTTATTTGAGATTGATTTAAAATCTTATTTATAAAATAACTTAAATAATAAGAACTAATTTCAATGTTATTATTAAAATTATTGCTAATATTATTAATATCATTATATATTTTTTTTGTTTTTATCCCGTAAAGAGAGTATAAAAAACCTATGCCATATATTTCAAAGCAGATTTTTTCTTCTTTTATTTCATCGATATTTATCTTTTCTTTTAATGGATTATATATCGAATGTATTTTTTTATTGTTTTCTTTTTTTATAGGTACATAGAATTTATCATCTACAATCTTAATATCATATTCTTCTTTGATTTTATAAACCAGATCATACAATTTAGAAAAACAATTTTCATCATTAATTCTAAATTCTTCGATCTTATTGAAATAAAGTTTACCAATTATATATTCAATATAGGGAATACTATCCTTTATTTTAATTAAATTTTGATATAAAAGGCTTTTATCTAATTTCATGATTTAATCTTAAATTCTAATTTTTTTTGTTTTTAATATTTAATTTTTTATATAAAAGATTTTTATCTAATTTAACAATTTAATATTAAATTTAATTTTTTTAATATCTAATTTTCTAAGTATTCCAAAAATTGATTCATTATCACTCTAAAAAATTGAAGCCAGGAAAGTTTTTCATAAAAATAACTGGCATATATAATCTCAAAATATACATCATTTTCATTTAAACTTAATTTTTCATAGATTAAATCAATCAATGAATTGAATTCAATAATAAAATCAGACAAATTAAAACCCACGGCTTGTAATCCTGAAAATATAACACTTTCAAGAATAATTGTAATTTCTTTTTTTCCTAAATTTCTGCTTTTTTCAATTACTTCAGTTATCTTTTCATCATATGATCTTATAATATCTTCATTAAAAAACTTATAATTAACTAAAATTGATGAGAATATAGAAAAAATATTGGTTATAAAAAGAGTATTCTGATGGGTAAAAGAATTATTATTTATCAAACTTAATTCAGTTGATCCCAGACAAACAATCGAATTTGTTAATAAAAACAATTTGTTTTTTTTACTTAAATCCCTTATTAAAGACAATATTTTCCCACTTTCGTGAATATCACCAATTGGAGAATTTACTATAATAACAATGGCTGTATAATTTTCATTTTCGATTTTTTGAATAACTTTATTGAATTTAGTAAAAGATAAAACATTATCATAATCATTAGAAATATTTTCTGCTACTATAATTTCAGATAAATATACAATAGCAATCTTATGTTTTTTTTCGAAATTACTTTTATATATTTTATTATTTTCTATAAAAATCTCTTCAACATTTTTTATAACTATATTGTTTTGCTTAAAAATACTTTTAATTTTTTTTATTAGTTCCTGTTCCTCTATAATACAATCAACAAGACCTGTTTCAAGCAGGTTATTCAATTGTATAAAATTATTATTAAGTATTAAATCATATAGAATAGGTTTTTCAATCTTTCTGTTTTCATAAATCATCTCAACTAGATAATTTAAAATTTTATCAATATATTTCAAATATTCATCCTTATTATTAAGTTCATTTTTGAAATATTCTTTTAATTCTTCATTTATTGATATTTCTGGATAATATAAATTCAAATATTTTATGAAATAGTTAATCAGATTTTCAGCTATTTTTTCCTCAATTTTATCTTTAGAAAAAGAAATATTTTTATTTTTATCGATAAATATTAAATCGAAATTTGATGCAAATGCAATATTATAAAGATCTGGTTCATTGATAAATACAAAGCATTTATTTTTCTTTTTTAATTCTTTTATCAATTCATTTATATCTTCTAAATCAGAAATATCTTTTAGAAATTTCCCTGTTAAGAAAAGGTAATAATTGTTTTCCAGTCTCGATTGTCTTCTTAATTTAAGATAAAGATTGGCATCTGGCTTTATTTTATTGAAATCAATGATATAAAGATTTTTAGTTTCACCATTTTCGTGATATTTTGTACTTTGAGATACCGAAAAACCAAATGAATAAGTGTTAATATATTTATCAAATAAAAAAAATATACTAAATAAGCTAAAATTTTTATAATAATAAAAATAAAATTCCAGGAAATTTTTACTATGATAATTTATTAAAAAGTAAGAATCATAAAAATAAATTGAAAATCCAATTTGCCAGTTTATTATATCTTTAAATATTCTATCAACAGGATAATTGTTTTCAAAAATTGTATTATCAAAGTATATGCCGCTAATTAGTTTAAGGTTTTGAAAAAATCTGAATGAAAGAGTTATTTTATATGTATAATCATATAATAGATAAAAATTATCTTTTAAAGGATAAAAAATACTTAATCCATTTTCCATAAAACTGAATAATTTTATATAGTAACCAAAGTTTAAATATTGATTACTTATAAGAAAACCAAATGCTGCTGGATAATTTTTAAAATTATAATATAAAGGAATTCCAGTTAAAAAAAAGTTTTCAGCATTCAAAAGATTGTAATAATAAGATAAATAAATCCAATTGAGTATATTAAAAGAAAAAATATTAAAGCCTTTGTAATTATTAATATATGAAAATGAATAAATAAAGAATTCAAATGAATTAAATGCTGGATTTTCATTAATAAATAAATTGTTTTCCTGACCTATAAGATTATTGGTTGTATAAAAGATTAATAATGTAAAGATTACTATTAATAGATATTTTTTCATTTTTTAATCTTTATATAATTTTTTTCTTAATATATAACATTTATAAAACATTAAACAATTAAAATTAAAAATATCTTATAAATAAAATAATTGAAAGAATTAATTTATAAACAAAAAGTATTTTACAAATATAATATTGATTATTAACAATTTAATTATAAATTAAATCTGTTATCTTATAAGTTATTTTTAACTTTTTATTACTATATTTCAAAAATTTTTGTTTTTATTCAATATATTTTTATTAATTTTCGTTAAATATATAATAGAATATATAATCAGGAAGTGAAAAATGTTTTTCAATATTAATCTTATTGATATTGCCCTTAAATGCAAGCAATATTGTGAAATTAGAGTTCAACAAAATCAAGAAATTTCAATAGCAATATTAAATGGTGATATTGTTGGAAATAATATAACTACTATAAAAGGCATCTCGGCAAGAAGTTATTGCAATGGCAAATGGGGTTTTTCTTCATCCTCAAGGATAAGTTCAGATATGGCTTATGAATTAATTAAAGAAGCTATTGACAATGCAAAATTAATTTCTAAAAAGAATTCTTCAATAAAGTTACCATCAAAACCTTTTAAATATTATTTTAATTATGATGAAATTCAAAATATTTTATTAAATGAAAATCAAAATATATACATAGAGTATTTAAAAGAATTGGACAACTACATATACAGAAATTTAAAAAATATAAAATCAAGATTGATAACATTTTCTCAAAATATTCTTACCAAAGATTTAGCGACATCAGATGGTTCTGTTTATAATGTTTTATATCCAAGAAGTTACATAAATATATCTTTAAGCATTGAAAAAGATACTGAGCCATTTGAATTGAGTGAAAGTTTCGGGGGCATAGGAAGATTCTCTAGTAATTTTGCAAATCCATCCATTTTATTTAATAAAATTGATAATTTATATGAGAATCTTATTAAAAAAAGCGAAGGTATTTATCCTGAAGCCAGTATTAAAAAATGTATACTTGACTCCAGTATATCCGGGATGCTGGCACATGAAGCGATAGGACATACTGTAGAAGCAGATTCGATTATTGGTGGTTCAATTGCAAAAGATTACTTAAATAAGGAAGTTGCTTCTTCTCTTATAACCATTGTTGACTTTGCGCATCATTACTCTTCAAAAATATGTGATGTACCAATTTTTATTGATGATGAGGGAACACTGGCAGAAGATGTAGTAATAATTGAAAATGGTATATTAAAAAACTATTTAAATTCTAAAGATAATTGTATGAAATTAAAACAAAATTTAACAGGTAATGCAAGAGCTAATTTATATAACGATGAACCAATTGTAAGGATGCGAAACACTGCAATTTTACCTGGGAATAGTAAACTTTCAGATATGATTTCATCAATTGATGATGGATATTATCTTTTAAAAAGTTCTGGTGGACAGGCTGATACAAATGGAGAATTTATGTTTTCAATATCATATGGTTATGAAATAAAAAAAGGAAAAATAGGTAAAGCAATTAAAGATACAAGTATATCTGGTTCCTCTTTTCAGCTATTAAAAACTGTTGATATGGTATCTGATGATTTTACATGGGATTCTTCGGGATTTTGCGGTAAAAAGCAGCCCATAGCAGTTTCAATAGGGGGTCCAGCCATACGCTGTGATGTTTTGATAGGAGGAAGATAATGTATATTTTTGAAAATATTGAAAAAGATAAAATTATCGGATCAAAAGTTATTAAGCAGGCAAATAAAATCGGAATTGAAAAATTGGTTATCAATATAGTTAGAAATGAATCACATGAAATTAATGTGCATAATAATATAATTGATCTATTTAGAACAACATTTTCTGAAAATATATATATTTCTGGATATATTAATCATAAAAAGGGTTCAATATCAATTAATTCTTTAGCTCTATCTGATATTGAAAAACAACTTGTTTATTTAAAATCAATAATTGATTCATCAATTGAAGATGATGCAAATGAAATACCTTCATTTCAGGATAAAAAGGAATTTATAAGTGGTAATCTCGAATTTTCTAAAAATGAAATGGTTACAAGATTTGATGAATTTATAAATGAAAGCAAAAGAAAATACCCTGTTATCAAATTTGAAAATGCAAACTTAGATTATTCAAGAGGTTATTCGTATTACTTAACATCTAATGGAACAGAATACTTAGATAAAAAAGGAAGATATAATGTAATGGCAGTTTTTTCTTCGAATTATGATGGTAAATATTCTTCTTTCAATTATTTCGATTTTTCAAAAAAAGATCTAACAAATCCAATATTATATTGGGAAAATATTGATAAACTACTTTATGAAAACACAGAACAGATTTATTCACAATCTTTTTCAGATAAATTTGAGGGTTCCATAATCTTTTCTCCTCAGGCAGTAGAAGAATTAATTTCTTTTTTATTTGGTAATATTAGTGATTTGAGCATTATAAGTGGAACAAGTATCTATAAAAATAGTGTTGGTCAAAAAATATCATCAGATATTTTAACTATAGAATCTGATCCTTTAAGCGATCTTTTTGCAACTAAAAATTATCATACATCCGATGGATTTTTAACAGAGCCATATACAATTGTAAAAAATGGAATATTAAATGGTTTACTTTTAAGCTATTATGGTTCATTAAAAACCAAACTACCAAGAGCTAAAAACTATGGAACCAGAATCATTGTCAAAGGCAAAACAACAGCACTGGATCAGATTATAAAAAAAACAGATAAAGGAATTTTTCTTGGAAGAATTTCTGGAGATGATATCTCATCAAATGGTGATTTTTCTGCGCTTGCTAAAAATAGCTTTTTAATAAAGAATGGTGAAATCTTATTTCCTATAAAAGAAACAATGATTAGTGGAAATTATGCCCGGCTTTTGAAAAATATTAGCGATATATCTTCCGAATATATAAACGATGGATATTCGATATATCCATATATAAAGGCTGATGGTGCCACCATAATTGGTAGATAATTAAAAAAAGGCATCTGAAATAAATCAGATGCCAGTAACACTTGCTATCTATATCCTAGTAGCTTCTTCTTTGATATCCTCTTTGGGTGAATCGATTATTCCCTTTGTCAATGGCTTCATTGACTTTTAATGGCCTGCCATCGATTTCTTTGCCATTAAGTGCTTTAATAGCATTAGCTGCTTCAGAATCATTTGCCATTTCAACAAAAGCAAAACCTTTTGAGCGTCTACTCATCTGGTCAACAACAATTTTTGCAGAGATAACTTCACCAAAAGCTTCAAATTCTCTTTTTAATGTTTCTTCGTCGGTTTTATAATTCATATTACCGACATAAATCTTCTTAGACATAAAAAAAACTCCTTAAATTCTTACCAGATTAGCATCAGGAAATAAAATGATAAATCTATTTCGAGAAAATGACTGATTTTAATATAAGATAAAACTTGATAAATCAGATTTAACAAAACATTTACCCGATACTATCCGTTAACAAACATAATATAAACAAATATTATAAAAAAGCAAGAAAATTTTTAATTATTTTTAAAATATTTTCAAAATATTTTTAAAAATGTTTTATAATAAGCCGAATTAGCTTACTAAAAAGCAAAAAATTGAAAAATTATTATTAAAGTAAACAATTATAAAAATAATTTTGAAAATTAAATGAAAAAAAATGGTCTAAAAAAGGCAACCATTTTTCTTTCAATTTTGCCATCAGATATTTTAAAAAATGTTACTTCTCATCTTTCGATTTTTGAACTTGATAAAATTTATAATTTTGCCAGCATTTATGGTGGTTTTAATAATATAAAAAGATTGATCGATTCATCACAATTAAAATATATTCAAAGAGATTTAAATAAAATATTAAAAAAAGATTATAAGTTCAATGTTTTCAGTCTTTCCTTATCTAGTTTTCTTTTACTTGCTGGCATACTAATTTTAATTCTGCATTTTAATAAGACCTCTATTGATAATTTTTTAAATTATTTCATAATTTCTGGTTATTCTGCTATTGCTGCACCCTCTATTTATTTTTTCCTTTCATTTAAAGGAAAATTCAACTGGAAGTATAATTTTACAAATTCAACTTTATTATTAAGACATTTATTAGAAGGTCTAATATCCTCGATTTTTCTAATAATTTTACTTATGCAAATAAATGCCTTTTATCCTGAAATAATAGATAAAGAGATCAATATCTTTTCAATGATATATGCTGTATTATTCATACCTTTACTTGAAGAAATCTTATATCGATATATTTTGATGACCTTAATTTTAAAAAAAGAAGATAGAATTTTCAAAATAATAATTTCAGCATTTATATTTTCAATAATGCATTTCCCTTTCCAATCTTTTTTATGTTTTTTTTTATACTTTTTATCCGCTTGTATACTTTGTATACTTTATAATTTAGAAAATTATATATTTCCATCATTTATTGCTCATAGTTTAGCAAATTTAATAATTTTGATTTTATAAAATTTTAGATTTTCTTTTTATATAAAATATTGACTTATTTAATTATTCTCTTAATCTTTGAATATGTTAAATTTCATTTGGTTATTATAATATTGTTTTTTTTGTGAACTACAAATATAGCCATAAATTTTATTGAAAAAT
>JBKBTB010000231.1:0-3091 GCA_046291015.1 Exilispira sp.
AATAACATGCATTAAAAGATTTATAAATACAAATACAAACCTTGTAGCAGATGAAAAAGATATCGAAAAGTTAAAAAAAAATAATATTCAAATTATTTATTTAAAATTTTTCCCAAAAGGCTTAGAAAATTTTGAAGATTATATAATTATTGGTGAACTTACAAATGCAATTCTGGCTAAATCTAAAACTTATTAAATTAAAAATTATGAACATAATAAATTAATTAAGAAATTTTGGATATGAAAAAAAATGAAAGTTATACTTCTATCTGGTGGCTTTGGGAAAAGGCTTTTTCCGCTTAGCAGGCAATATTATCCAAAACAATACATACCTATATTTAATGGGAAATCATTATTTGAACTAACTATCGATAGATTTAATGAAGAGAATGAAATCTTTGTTTTAACAAATAAGATATCTTTAAGTTTTTTGGAAAATTTTAGAAAAGGTTATAAAAAAGATTTTAAAACAATTTATGAACCTTTTTCTAAAAATACCGCAGTATCTATAGAATACGCACTTCAATTTTTTGAAGATGAAGATACTATAGGAGTTTTCCCTGTAGATCATCTAATAAATGATATTAAAAATTTTCAAAATTGCATATCTAAAGCTATTACATTAACTGATGATTCAATAGTTTTAATAGGAATTGAACCCAAAAAAATAGAAACAAGATTTGGTTACATAGAATATAATGATAATAATGTAATTTCTTTCCGTGAAAAACCAGATTTTGAGTTAGCAAAAAAGTATTATGAATCTAAAAGATTTTTATTTAACAGTGGTATTTATATATTTAAGAAAAGAATAATGCAAGAGCAGATACAAAAGTTTGCGGGACAAATTTATGATATTGGTAATCAAATAGGCAAATTATTAAAAGAAAAAAATTTAAAAATAGAAAATTCGTTTTATCCTGATATAAAAATTGAAAACTTATTTCAAAAGTTTCCTTCTATTTCTATTGATTATGCGGTTATAGAAAAAACAGATAAATTAAAGGTTGTTAAAGGAGAGTTTGACTGGAATGATTTAGGAAATATTGATTCATTAACAAATACTTTATCAAATAGTATATCAAGTGATTTTGGTTCATCTAAAAAATTTCATGAAATTTCATTTTTTCAGATTTTTGATAATGATAAAAACATTGATAGAAATATAACAAAAGCTGAGACTGTCGATGATAACTCTAATGGTAAAATTTTTAATGATTCTGATAATAATTTTTGTGGTAATAAAATAATAGGTTTGAATGGGAAAATCTATGGAATTATTGGTTATAGTGACTGTAAAATAATCGATACAGAAGATGTTTTATTATTGATAAAAGATGGTTATTCTGATAATATCGATAAATTTTATAAGTGGATTGAAAATGATACTAAAAAAGCTGATACTACTAAATATCATAAAACAGTATTAAAGCCATGGGGCTATTTTAAAGATTTGTATATGAATAATAATTATTCTGAAGATAACGATAAGTATGATGAAAAAAATAGTTGTTATAAAATCAAGATAATTAAAATCAATAAAGGAGAACAAATTTCTTTACAAATCCATAAATATAGAGAAGAATACTGGACTATTATTGAAGGTAATGGAAAGGTAATTATTGAAGACAAAGAATACTATGCAGAAAAAGGAAAACAATTTTTTATACCTAAAAATATAAGACATCAGGCAATAGCATCAAAAGAATCGGAACTTGTTTTTGTTGAAGTGCAGATAGGTCAAATCATATCTGAGGAAGATATAATAAGATTAAAAGATATTTATAATAGATAACTATTAAGATAGAGTATATTAGTAATTGTTTTATACCTATTTGTGCAGAACAAGAATACCTAAATTCTCGGTATTTTCAGTGAAATCAGAGGGATAGAAAAAATTCTTAAAAAGGGATTCATAGTATTTATTTATGTTAGTTTGATGATTGGCAACCCAATCAATTCCCCAATAAAAATTGTTTGAAGGATTGATTTCTTTTAGCTTAATAGAAAGAAAAATATAATAATCTAAATAAAATGAAAATCCTGTTGGATAATAACCTTTTTTAATAAGAGAGTTTATATTTATAGCTATTTTATTTTCTTCACTTTTATGAAAATGAGAAATAATATAGGATTGTAAGCTATACTTTTCCTTTGGTTCAATTGCAAAAATAAAAAAATCATCACCATAATAAGAAATTGAAATTGGAATAAATTTATTTGAAAGCTTTTGAGGCAATATTTTATTTAACCCCTCTTCAGAGTCCGGAATAGTGATTATAGTAAAATCTTTTATCGTAAATCTAACTGGTAATTCTAATTTGTTTACAATATTTTTATTTAACCAGATCATTGAAAAATCAAGTCCATCAAAGTTAAAACCAGCTGGATACCAGCCATTTTTAATTCTTGATAAAATTTCGCTTTCTGTTTTTGGACTATATGGATCATAATAATCTTTAATCCACAGTTTTTCTAAACTTAAAAGATTTGAATTTATCAATAATATTAAAAAAATAAATACTATTAAATTTATAAATATTTTTTTTAGTTTAATTTCTGATAGTTTAATGATTTTTAATTTCATTTTCAATAATCCTTTTTCTATTTTTCGGATTAATGTTTAATAATTAAATTATAGTTATTTTTAATCCCTAAAAATTCGAAAATTATATAAATAATATTTAATAAAACTTTTAAGGGAAAATATGAAAACTAAGTTTAAAGTAATAATTATCATCCTTTTAATAATTACTGGATTAATAATATTCTGGTATCTGGTAAAACCCTTTATGATTCTTCAGGCTGGAGAAGCTGGAGTTGTTTTTAATAAAATCTTTGGAATGGAAAAGAGAATATTGAAACCAGGAATTAATTTTTTAATACCATTTATTGAAAAAGTTTATATCTATAAAACCCAGATTCAATCATATACAGCAGAAGGGGATGATATACAAAAAGGAATATCTCAAGAAAGATCAATAGAAGCATTGACTAAAGATGGACAAAGAATCAAAGTAGATATTTCAATACTTTATAAAATAGAAGAAGCTAGTCTATGGAAGCTGCATAATGATATAGGACCAAATTA
>JBKBTB010000232.1:0-3080 GCA_046291015.1 Exilispira sp.
CATTAAATCAGATAAGCACTCTTTTTGCTGTTGAAAAAGCAGAAGGCTTTCTATTTAATGAAGGTGAGAGTATTTCTGTGAAAAAAATTGCAGAAATGCTTAATATTAGTGATGAGAAAGTTAGTAATGTCATAAATGCAGCATCAGAAATACAAAGTCTTGATATGCCTCTTTCAGATAATGCTGTTTTCCAGGATATTATTCCAGATAATTCTGAGACTCCATTAGATATGGCATTGAAAATGGATATTAAAGATATCATTAATACGGCATTATCAACTCTTTCTGAAAAAGAACAGAAAATTATTAAGATGAGATATGGTTTAATTAATGGCAAAGAAATGTCACTTTTAGAAATCGGGAAAAGATTTAATCTTACAAAAGAGAGGATAAGACAGATTGAGAAAAGGGCTATGCAGAAAATTATGAATTGCCAGAAACTTTCAAAATTTTATCAAGAATATGTTGCTTGATTTCAACTCGAAAATTATATAACTTTTCATAAGGCGAGCCAGAAAAAGATATTTTTGCTTTTTTATAATTGTTTTCAGTTAGATTATTATCAAAAATTTGATAACTTTCTATTATTTTTTTCGATAAATCGTCTGGGTTTTTGTCAGATTTTAATGCTATTTTTAATTTTATTGAATCATCAAGTATACTTTGCATATTGTAAAAAAATGGTCCAACAATAACATTGCAGCAATTTAATAGAGGTTCATAAATATTATGTCCCCCTCCAAGTTCTGCAAAACTTCCTCCTACTATTGCTACTTTTGAGTATTTGTAAAGCATATCAAGAATTCCAAATGTATTTACAATAATTACAATTAATTCAGCTGGCATTATTTTTAGGTTTAATTTTTGATAGAATTTTTGTTTAATATTAGAATAATTGAAATTTGATTCGATAAAAATATTATCTAAATTTTTAAAAAATTCATTTATTTGATCTTTATAATCTGAATATAAAATTGCAGTTATTTTGTTATCCTGTGCAGTTTTTATTACATCTTTATATCTATCCGGATGTCTTGGAGCAATAAAATATATCGTGGAAATATTATTGTCTATTATTTTTATTGCTTTAAAAAAGATGTCCTCTTCTTTTGCATGAGTTGATGCAAAAATTATTGAAAATTTGTAAGTCTTTAGAAATTTGATTTCACTTTTCAATGTTTTTATATCAATATTATAAAATGCCACCAATTCAAACGGAAATGATGAAGGATATTTTGCTTTATCTTCTGTAAGTATAATTAATCTGGAAAGCTTTAATAAATTTATATAAAAAAAACTGGATAGTTTTGACTTAAAAAGAGAAGGTCTTATTTGAAGGACAATAACAGGAATATTTAATAGATAAGAAGCAAAAAAATGAGAAGGCCATAATTCATGTTCTAAAAATATTATAGAATCTGGTTTTAAAAAATTTATAATAAAAAATGAATATAAAAATAAAGGAACTGGCATATAAAAGATTGTTGAATTATCTAAAGTTTTATTTTTGTCTCTTCCTGTTATTGAAGTTGTAAATATCAATAGATTATATTTTAAAGATTCAAATAGAGTTTCTATTGTTGCTATTTCACCGGCAGAGGTTGCTATAACAATATAAAAAGGTTCATTTTTTTTGTCTTTCACTTTCCTGAAAATCTTAATGTTTTTAAGTATATATAAAATATTAAATCTTTCATTTAAGTATCTTATTTTATCTTTTCTTTTATTGTTAATTATAATTTCAATCAAGATTGAAAACAGGATGAAAAAAATTGAAAACAGGCATAGAATTAAGATGATAATATAATTATAAATTTTAATTTTTTGTCTTTTCATTTCCATAAAAAAAGATATACATTAATTAGTTTATTTCAAGATAATATTATTTAATGATAAAATTAAGATGTCGAAAAATAGATATATAATCTGATAATTAAAATTAATAGACAATTATGGCAAAAGACATAAACAAAATCTTAAAAACAATTGAACACTTTGGAGAAGGAACATTTGATGAAATAGAGCAACTGGTTCAAAGTGAACAATCTGTTGTTTCATCTATTGATAAAGATGTATTAAAAGATATAACAGGTGAAGAATCTTCATTAGATATAGATATAGATTCTATTTTAAAAGAAGACTTAAAATCTTTTGGTATTCAGCCTGAAGAAGGTAAAGAAGAATCAATTGAAGAACCAATACAAGTATCAATGGAAGAACAAGAAGAAGAAAAGCATGAAAAAACTGTTGTCGAGGAACATGTCGAATTACCTTCGGAATTAAGTTTTGAGGGATTTGAAGAAATTCAGGAAGAAAAAAAAGAAAGATTTAAACCAGAAGAAGAGATAAATATTGAAGGTTTCGAAGAAATTCCTTTAAATTTTGAAGAAAAACCAGAATTGAAAGGCGAAGAAAAAGTAGAGTTACCTGAAGAAATAAGTTTTGAAGGACTGGATCAATTTTCTGTTAAAAAAGAAATTGAAAAAGAAGAAGAAAAAACTTCACAACCTTTTGAATTTGAATCCTTTGACCTTAGTGGTCTTGAAGATCTATCTGCTGGTGAAATTCAACATGCAGAAGAATACCCGGTGGAATCAATATCTAAAATTGAAGAGTTTCCAATAGAAGAAGAAAAGGATTTAAGTCAAATTTCAACGACTGAAGAAATGCCTTATGAGAGCGCTGAGAAAGTAGAAGAGGCAGAAATCCCTGAAGAATTTATTGATTTATCTCTGGCTGCAAGCGGTATTCCTTTCGAAACAGAAGTAGATCACGAAAAACCTCATACAGATTATTCAAACATTGAGATTTCTGATGAAGATATTCATATTATAATTAATACATTAAAGAACTATCCACCATGGTTGTCAAATGAAATCAAAAATCTTATCTTAAATGATGCATTATCTTTGGTAGAGCTTGAAGGATTAATAGATCTGCTTTCCAATAATGTTCCCTGGAAAGCAGTGATGGAATATCTTAAAAATTCATTAAATATCGATTTATCATACCATCTAACTCCTGAAGAAAAGGTTTATATACCTACATTAACAGAAAAACTGCTTCCATATATAAAATGG
>JBKBTB010000014.1:0-16259 GCA_046291015.1 Exilispira sp.
TATCAACGCAAGCCCATATCCAGAAATTTTATAAACTGATTCAAAAGTTCTATCAACATCAAGTGAATAATAAAAAGTATTATATGAACCACCATAACCAGCATTTTTAAAATCATTCATAAACAATGAAAAATCTAAAAATCCAAAGATATCATTAATAGTTGCATTTACTGATTTAAGGTAAAGAGATGGAAAAACTTGATGAATAATCGAATTAGTATCTTGTATACTATAAAGTTCAGAATCACTGTATAAAAATGAAAAATTTAGATTTATATTGGTTTTAAGACCACCTTTTAAAATCATTTCAAAATATGCTATTGCAGTTGTCTGATAATGACTATCTATTGCAAAGATAGATATAAAATATGGTATTTCAACAGAGGCAGCCATAATATTTTGAGTTAATAAGTTTAATAATAAAGTAATAAAAATGATAAAAGTTATAAAAATACTAAAAATTTTCTTTTTCATACAATTTACCTTCTAATTAAATCTCTTTTTTATAATAATTTTATATATTTAATATTTAGCTCATTTTTCTTGAATTTTCAATAAGAGTCTTAAGGGTTTCTTCTGAAATATTAAAATGTTTATTTAATATATCTTTCCAAAAATCAGGTAAGATAGTATTAAATCTTTTTCCGCTAAGTTTTGAAATACTTTCAGGAAGTTGACGACTAAATTTAATACTATAAGCTAAAAGTAGTATTGTCTTTATATTATATTTATCGACAAAATTTTCAAAAAATTTTTTTTGCCCATATTTTATGTCATTGATTATAGGATGACCACTGCTGGCTAAAGTTACCCTTATTTGATGAGTTCTTCCTGTTTCAATTTTAACTCTTACTAAGGTAGCTTCTTTGGTTACAATAAGAGGATTTACAATTGTAATAGCCTGCTTTGAATCGTTTTCAGAATTGTTTTTATCAACAATCATCATATATTTTTTTTCATCTTTTGAAAGATTTATAACTATTGTTTTTGGTAAAAGTAATTCCCCGACAACAATAGCAAGATATTCTTTTTCAATCATTCTTCTTTTAAAAACTTCAGTTAAATCTTTAAAAGCCAGATATTTCTTGGCAAAAATAACCAAACCGGTGGTATTCCTATCTATCCTGTGCACAGGGGATATTTTGAATTGTGTATCCTTCTGATTATTACGAAAATAACTTCTTACAAAGTTCGTTAAAATCCATTTCTTTTCTCTTTCATCTTCTACAACAACCATATCTATTGGTTTCTGAATTATTATAACCGAATCATCTTCATATATTACCAGTAAAAAATATTGATTGTCAATATATAATTGTTCATTATACATTTCTTCATTCAGGTTATCCAGTCTGGAAATCTCTTGAAAAGAATCCTCTTTTTTTTCTATTATCGAAGGGATTGATGATGAAAAAATTGTTTTTCCATGCAGCATTTGAGTATATTGTTTTTCTGAAATATATATCTGAATACAATCATTTTTTTTCAAAATATATTTTATATCTACTTTTGTTTTATTTACCTTTATCTTTTTTTCTCTAATGAGCTTATATATATAATTTTTTGAACAATTTTTAAAATATCCAGTTAAAAATCTATCCAATCTTTTCCCGCAATAACTATCATCTATGATAATTTCTTTCATACCTTATCCATTTGAAATATTTATCTAATATTTTTTAAAAAAAAACTTTAAATTTCAATATTAATTATAAACTATTTACTAAAATATAAATAAAATATTAACTTTAATTTATATACAAAAAATTTATACAATAAATAAAAAATTTTTATATAACAATTATATATCAAAATATATATCAAAATTAACAAATCAAGTTGAAATAAATAAAATTAGAATTAAATTAGCTTAACTTTATAATTTAATTTTTATTAAATAAAAAATTATTGACTATTATTACTAAGGATAAAGATTGAAAGCGATATTAATATCTGTATTAAAAAATCAAAATTTCATATTAGAAGATGCTATAGAAAAAGATAATGAGATGAGACTCCTTTGCCAAAGTGCCGGGATCGAAATATTAAACAAAGAAAAAATTATTATTAAATATAAAGATATAGATGCAAAAACTTTTTTTACAAAAGGAAAACTTGAGCAAATTAAAAACAGTATTGACAGATGCAACATAAACAAAGCTGAAAATGAAATTGTAATTGTTATAAATATGGATTTTTCTCCAACTCAGATCAGAAATTGCGAAAAATTTTTTGGCAAAAGTATAATTACCAAAACTCAACTTATATATCAAATATTTTTAACAAGAGCGAACTCAAAACCAGCTAAAATTCAACTGGAACTTGCAAACTTAAAGTATTTAAAATCAAAGCTTGCTGGATCATATCAAAATTTTGACAGAATTAGAGGAGGAATAGGATTAAAAGGACCGGGAGAAACTAAACTTGAAGTGGATAGAAGGTCCATTTCAAAAAAGATAAAAAAACTTGAGCAGCAACTGGAAAAAATAGAAAAAAACCTTGTTTTACATATCAAAAACAGGGAAAATCAATTTATTTTTTCTTTAGTTGGATATACAAATGCAGGAAAAACATCTTTATTAAATATTCTGACAAAATCGAATCAATATGCCGAGAATCTACTTTTTTCAACTGTGAATGTAAAAAGTCGTCAGCTTTACCTAAAATCAGATAAAAAAATAATTGTTACAGATACTATTGGATTTATTCGTGATCTTCCTGTTCATCTTGTCGAATCTTTTAAAACAACTTTGCTTGAAATAAGATATTCATCATTAATAGGCATAGTTGTTGATTCTTCTTCGTCAAATTATAAAGAACATATAGAAATTGTGCTATCAATGCTAAAAGATTTAAATGTTGAAAATATCAATACAATTATAATATTTAATAAGATAGATCTATTAAGTAATGAAGAATTTATACAATTAAAAATTAAAAATAGTATAGACTTTAAAGACTCAAATATGCCTATCTTTTATCTATCGGCAAGGACTAAATATGGACTTGAAAATTTATTAAATTATCTTAAATTTATCTCTTAATTAAGTTTAATTTTTGACTTTTGTTATTTTAAGTATAATTTTTTCCTTACTGAAATTTACATTATAAATACTATTATTTTTTAGGAGGCTAATAGCATGAAAGAATTTTTAAAAAAATTTCCTGTTTCAATCTTTTCTTTAATTATGGGGATAATAGGTGTAAGCCTGGCGACTCAAATGGCTCAAAATGTCTTTCAAAAACCTTTATGGATAGATAGAGCATGGCTTGGAATCGGAATATGCCTTTTCTTTATATTTATCATTATATATTTATTGAAAATTATAATCGCATTTTCTGAGGTAAAGGAAGAATTTAATAATCCCATATCTTTAAATTTCTTTTCAACCATAAGTATATCTATGATCCTTACAAGCCAAGGATTTAGAACATTTTCTGTAAATTTTGCACTTATTTTATTAATTGCTGGTACTTTTTTACAATTTGTCTTATCTTTTTTAATAATTTCAAAATGGTTAAAACAATCAAAATTTGAAATACATCATATGAATCCTTCCTGGTTTATTCCTCCTGTTGGCAATTTATTAGTTCCGGTATTCGCACATCAAATTTTCCCTGTCTATGTAGAATGGTTCTTCTTTTCAAGTGGAGTTTTATTCTATATAGTTTTACTAACTATTTTATTATATAGACTGATATTTCATCATCCACTTATTAATAAATTGATACCCACTCTCTTAATATTTATAGCTCCAGGTTCGATAGCCTCTTTAGGATTTTACCAGCTTACCGGACAGAGAAATCCAACGGTTCTTTTCTTTTACACCACAGCCTTTTTCTTCTTTATTTTATTGTTATTTTTAATTGATTTATTTTTTAAGTTAAAATTTGATTTGTCCTGGTGGGCTTATACTTTCCCATTAGCTGCATTTACCATTGCAACATTTTTCATTTCTGTAGTATGGAAATTTTTATCCTGGTTTGGTCTTGTAATTACAATATTATTAAATATTTTAGCTCTTGGATTATTTGTAATTACATTGACAAAATTTATTGATGGAAAACTTGTTAATCCAGAAAAAGAAGACTCATAAACAAAAGAGCCTGAAAATCTCAGGCTCTTTTTTGTTTTTAAAATAATTCTAACTATAGTTTAATAATTGAATTCAATTTTTATAGGTGGTGTATAATCAATATAATAGTGTTTTTTTTCATCTTTTTGATAATAACCACTTACAAATTGAATTATAAGCGAGGCAAAAGAACCACTTTTTATTCCCCAGTGCATCTCTTTGTTTAATATTATGCTTACAACATTAACAGGATTTTTATCAGTGGATAAGGACCAGGGAATTAATAATACCTTTGCCTTTTCAAGATCCAGATTATAATTTTTTTCTATTTTACCATTTTTATCAAAAAGAGTTAGATACAATTCATTTGTCATAACCCAATATTGATATAAATCAGTACCATCTGACCAATACTGATAAAAACCAAAAAACAAGTCATATTTTTGACTTATAGCAGATGCATGATAAATATCAAATCTTAAATTTTCTTTATCATCTGATGCACTAACACTTACAATATCCATTTCTGAAAAAGCCGAATTAACATCTCCAATGACTTCCTTAGAACCAAAAAGATCTGTTAAATCTGAAAAATTAGCATCCACTGCATTATCAACGGGTTTAAGCTGCATAAAAAGAAATTCTTGCTTTTCTTTTTTTTGAGTTGACTCAGTTGACCCGCAGGAAGCTGCTGTTAGTAGAAGTAAAAATAAAAGTGAAAACAACAATAAAGGTAAAAGTTTTTTAATTGACATACGGACCTCCTATTAATTGGTCCATATAAATAGAATATTAAAAACTGATTTTACTTTATATGACCAATATAAATTATTGTAATAAATAATATTAAAAATTCAATAATATTATTGAAAATAATTTTAAAAAATGTTTATTTTAATATATTACTCTATTGAATATAGAATACTGCATTAAAATTTGATTGATCCAATTATTAGATTAAAATATTTATGTAGAAAAAATAAGTATTTTTAATATAAAAAGTTTTATGAAAAAAAATATTATAATTTTTTTAACTACAATTTTAATTTTTTCAATGTCTATATTCTTTTTTATGTCGCCAGATAATAATGATACAAGGACAATTAAAATTGGTGGAATATTTGATATGACTGGTGAAACATCAGATATAGGTTTGGCTTACTCTCATGGAGTTATAGAATATATTAACTATGTAAATTTTAGTGGAGGAATAAATGGTAGAAAGGTAGAATTAATTTATACAGACTATAAATATCAAATACCACTGGCTTTAAATTTTTATAAAAAAATAACTACAATAGACAAAGTTTTAGCGATTATAGGATGGGGGACTGGAGATACTTTAGCATTAGCACCTGTTGTTAATCAGGATAAAATCCCTTATACATCTGCTTCATTTGATGAATCTTTTTCAAATCCAGCAAAATATCCATATAATTTTATAATTGGACCTACATATCAGGATCAAATTAAAATTCTAATGAATCATATACTTAAAGTTCATGGTAAAAATGCAAAAATTGCTATTTTTTATCATAATTCAGCTTTTGGTAAAGCACCTTTAGAAGCTGCCAAAATTCATTCCAGGGAAATTGGATTAAATATATTTGAAAATGTGGCAATGCTCGAAGATCTTAATATAAAAGCAAAAATATCTGAACTTGAAAAAAAGAAGGTTGTAGCAATAATAGTTCAAAATCTTCCATATCCTACTTATACAATTGCAAATGCTTGTTTTGAATTAAAAAGCAAAATAAAGCTATATGGTTTGATTTATAGTGTAAATCAGGATATAATAAAATTTAAACCAGAAGCTTTTGATCAATTTACTCATGCAAGTCCTTTTGCATTCTATTTTAATGAAAATGAATATTTAAAAAGCATATTGAAATTTAATAGCAATATAAATTCTATGACGAGAAGGTTCTATATGGGATGGGTAAATGCAATGGTTCTGCTTGAAGGAATAAAGAGAGTTAAAGGTGAATTGACGGGAGAAAAGATAAAAAATTCGCTTGAAACAATTACTGATTTTTCAACTAATGGATTAACAGATAATATTACATTTAATTTACATTCACATAAAGGTCTAAGCAGATTAAAGTTATACATCTATGATTCACAAGAAAAAAAGTTTATTCCAATTACTGGATATATTAAAGTTAATAACTAAAGATTATGTAATTTTATTAAGAATTATAATATTATGTAAAAAATATTTTAATAAAAAACGAACTTATTACTTATTTTTCCAATTATTACTTAAAAAAATTTTATTTTTCTCTTCAATCTTTTTTTCAAGATCTGCCTTATATTCAATAACTTTAAGCATTATATTTTCATCTGATGTTGCCAGTATTTGGGCAGCAAGAATCGCCGCATTTTTAGCAGCATTAATACCAACAGTCGCAACTGGTATCCCGGATGGCATTTGAACTATAGATAAAAGAGAATCAATTCCATTTAGTGATGCGCTGTATATAGGTACACCAATAACAGGAAGTGGAGTTAAGGCTGCAATAATTCCTGGAAGATGAGCTGCACCACCTGCTCCTGCTATTATTACCTTTATTCCTTTATTAACAAGGTTTTGAGCAAACTCATATGCCTTTTTAGGTGATCGATGAGCTGAAATTACATTAATTTCATATTCAATATTAAAATCATCTAATAAAATAGCTGCTTCTTTCATTACATTTAAATCAGAATCACTACCCATTATTATACTAACAATTGGCTTTTGCATTATATCCTCCTGTTAAATTTTTTAATTATTTTTCAAATTATTGTTTGATATAATATTGATATAAGACCTTTTAATATCTTAAATATACTATTTTCAAATTTTTTAAATCAAAATTTTTATTTCCAATTTATCTATTAATCCAATTTTTTATAAATTTTTATATTGAATTCTCTTAGATTTTATTGACAATCTATAGTTTTGGTAAAATTTTATATAGATAATAGGAGAGCTTATGATAATAGTTACAGGTGGTGCTGGTTTTATAGGGAGTAATCTTGTATACAAACTTAACTTAAAAGGAATTTCAGATATACTGATTGTAGATAATCTTACAAATTCTTTAAAACAAAGAAATTTAAATGCACTAAAATTTTTAGATTTTATAGACAAAGATGAATTTAAAGAAAAGATAAAAAAAATTAAAAAGATCGAGATTATTTTTCATCAGGGAGCATGTTCAGACACAATGGAAACAGACGGGAAATATATGATGAAAAATAATTATGAATATAGCAAAATAATATTAAATCATTGTATTGAAAATAAAATAAGATTAATATATGCTTCTTCAGCATCTGTCTATGGAAATGGTTTAAATGGTTTCAAAGAAGAAAGAGAAAGAGAATATCCATTGAATATTTATGCATTTTCTAAATATATTTTTGATAACTATGTAAGACGATTTTTAGCTGGTTTAGAAAAAAACAAAAAGACAAGAAAAATTCACCGTCAAATTGCTGGCTTAAGATACTTTAATGTTTATGGACCTCAAGAAAACCATAAAAACAGGATGGCTTCTACTATTTTTCATTTTTACAATCAAATTAAAAGTGAAAAAAAGATAAAATTATTTGAAGGAAGTGAAAATTTTTTAAGAGATTTCGTATATGTTGATGATATCTGTGAAATAAATATTTTCTTTTTAAATAATCCTGATAAATCGGGAATATTCAACTGTGGAAGCGGTAAAGCAGAATCTTTTTTAAAAATTGCTCAAATTCTTAAAAGCATATATAGTTATGCTGAAATTGAATTTATACCTTTCCCGAAGCAATTGAAAGGTAAATATCAGACTTATACATGTGCTGATCTTACTAAATTAAATGAAATTGGTTATAAAAAAAGTTTTACTTCACTGGAAGAAGGAATTAAAAAATATTTACATTATCTCGAAAAAAATGATGGTTATTTAACCAAAGGTTAAAATTTAAAAAATAATTTATTTATTAAATCAGAGCTTTAATGAAAAGATCCAGATCATTAACAAAGCTATTGTTTAAAATATCTTTATCAATAAAATAAATTGTTGATACTGGTTCTTTAGTAATTTGTTTCATCTGTTCAAAGATTTTACCTGGTTCTGAAATACATGTTGCAACAAAAGCTACTTTTTTAATTTTATCTTTATATAATTTAAGATATGCTCTAACAGGAGAAGAAAGACTTCCAGCCCAAACGGGTGAGCATATAATAATTAGATCATAATTTTGTGGATCTTTTTCAGGGTTTTTTATATTGGCTAATTTTTGAGTTATAGCTTCATAACCAGAAATAAGAAAACCTAAAAAATTTTTCCTGTTCTTTTTATCTATAATTTCTTCATAATCAGCATTTAGTTTTCTGGCGATTTCAATGCCAAGTTGTTTTGTTAAACCTGATCTAGAATAAAAAACAACAAGTTTACCCATAAAGCCTCCAATAAAATTATTCTTTTAGCTATTTTAAATCTTTCTTTACTGATTATTGAATTTTTTATTAAAAATGGCAAATTTATAAAGAAATTAAAAATTATGGAATCAACTATTACTAAAATCAATCAAAAATCTGATTCCAGAAAAAAATTAAAACCAAAAGAACCACCACTTTATAAAGTTATAATGCACAATGATAATATTACCACAATGGATTTCGTTGTCTCTATTCTTCAGATGATTTATGATAAAAATTATGATGAAGCAGTTGAAATTATGCTTAAAATTCATAACACCGGAAATGCTGTTGTTGGAGTATATACACTTGATATTGCTGTCTCCAAAATAAATAAAACCCATCAGCTTGCCAGGGCAAAAGGGTTCCCATTGAAATGCACTTATGAAAAAGCATGAATAAAAAAGTCTTTTTTTTTTCAAAAAAAATGTGCTATATTATATTAGAGTGATTTAATTTTTCTTTACTAAAAACTATAAAAATAGGAATAGATTATCATGAAAATAACAAAAGAGCTTTCAGATATAATTCAGGATAGTTTTATTGAAGCAAGAAAAAGAAAACATGAATTTGTAACCCCCGAGCATTTTCTTTACTGTTCATTAAAATATCCTACATTGAAAAATATTTTTAAGATCTTGAATATTGATATAAAAATTTTAAAAGAAGATTTAAAAAATTATATAGAGACAAAAATACCTTATTCCAATCTAAATAAAGAACCAGAGCAGAGTTATCAGCTTCAAAAACTATTTGAACTTGCTGTTACCTTTACATATAATTCAAAAAAAGAATATATTTCAACCGAAGATTTAATTATTTCTATTTTTGATTTACAGGATTCATATGCAAATTTTTTTCTTCAAAAATTGTCATTGAAAAAATCTCTTATTCTCGAGCTAACACAATCAAAGAATTTTCAAAAGATGCAATATGAATCAGAAGATGAAAATATAAGTTCATCTGATAATTTATTTTATGATGATGATGAATCAATCCCAAAATTTGAAGAAAAAACATCTAAAAAATTTAGAATATCAAATTTTGCTATAGAACTTACCGAAAAAGCTAAATTGAATGAACTTTCACCATTCATTGGTAGAGATGAACTTCTCGAACGAGTGATGGAAATTCTTTGTAGAAAATATAAAAATAATCCATTGCTTGTTGGAGAACCAGGGGTAGGTAAAACCGCTATTGTTGAAGGGCTTGCACAAAGAGTAATTGAAAACAAGGTTCCACAACAGCTTAAAGGAATTAAAATTTATATGCTTGATCTTGGTTCTTTAATTTCTGGCACAAAATTTCGTGGTCAATTCGAAGAAAGACTCAAACTCATACTCAATAGTATAAAACAGGATAAGAATTCTATTTTATTTATTGATGAAATACATACTATAATTGGTGCTGGTTCAACAAGCAATTCTTCTCTTGATGCAGCAAGTCTTATCAAGCCATTTTTAACATCAGGACAGCTTAGATGTATAGGTTCAACAAGTTATGATGAATATAAGAAAGTTTTCGAAAAAGATAGACCATTATCGAGAAGATTTCAAAGGGTTGATATTCCAGAAACAACTTATGATGAAACAATTAAAATTTTAAATTCCATAATCCATATATTTGAAGAACATCATAAGGTTCATTATACAAAAAATGCCATAATTGCTTCAGTAAAATTAAGTCAAAAATATTTAAGAGAAAAATTTTTACCGGATAAAGCAATCGATTTAATAGATGAGTCTGGCGCTCATGCAAGAATGTTTAACCGGGATTTTAATAGTATCATCACGATCGATGAAAAAGATATTCAAAATCTGATTGCCAAAATTACAAAGGTACCTGTCCAGATACTTTCTTCAAATGAAAAAGATCTATTATTTAACCTTGAAAACAAGCTTAAAGAAAATATAATCGGACAGGATCAAGCTATAAAACAGGTTGTAGATAAAATATTACTTGCAAGAAGTGGACTAAGAAAAGAAGAGAAACCGGTAGCATCATTTTTGTTTGTTGGTCCATCAGGTGTTGGCAAAACTGAACTATCAAAACAACTGGCAAGGTTTTTAAATATACCATTTTTAAGATTTGATATGAGTGAATATCAGGAAAAGCATACTGTTTCAAGACTTATTGGAGCACCTGCTGGATATGTTGGTTATGAAGAGGGAGGACTTTTAACAAATAGTATAATTAAAAATCCCCATGCAGTTTTACTACTTGATGAAATAGAAAAAGCACATCCAGATATATTTAATACCCTGCTTCAAATAATGGATTACGCCACACTTACAGATAATAATGGAAGAAAGGCTGATTTCCGCAATGTTATAATTATTATGACCTCTAATGCCGGCACAAGGTATGCAAATAAAAAGCAGGTCGGTTTTAATGGCATAGATCTAAAAGATATATCTATAAAAGAAGCGATAGAAAAATTTTTTTCACCAGAATTTAGAAATAGACTTGATTCTATTGTGCTTTTTAATAGACTTAATATCAATCAGCTTGAAGAGATAGTTAGATTGCAACTTAGAGATTTTGGTAATACATTAAAAGAAAAAAATATTGATCTTTTCTTTAATGATAATGTTGTTTCATATATTGCAAATAAAGCTTATAGTCCAGAATTTGGTGCAAGACAGATAGAAAGAATTATTGAAGAAAAAATAAAAAATAAATTTGTAGCATTCCTTGTCTTTCATAAAAATGAAAATTTAAAATATAATGCAAAAATAATATTAACAAACGAAAAAAAAGATGATCCTTTTGATGTAATTTTTGAAGAAATAATTAAAGTGAAAAAATTTAGAAAAAAAGATGAAAAGATTGAAAAAGTTTAATATTTTATAATACAACTAATATAATTTTATTATATTTTATTAAAAAGTGAAAAATATAATTTATATTCTGAATAAGGAAAATATTTTATTTCCAGATCCAAGATCTGCTCCGAAAGATTCACCTTTAGCAATTGGTGGGGATTTAAGCATAAAAAGGCTTATTAATGCATATAAAAATGGAATATTTCCATGGTATGATAATAAATCTCCAATACTCTGGTGGTCACCAGATCCTCGATTTGTTTTATTTGTTGACAATCTTCATATAAGTAAATCTCTTTCAAAATTATTAAAGAAAAGATATTTCGATCTTACCGTTGATAATTCATTTGAGGAAGTAATAACTAATTGTGCAAAAATAAAAAGAAGAAATGAACATGGGACATGGATAACAGAAGAAATGATAACTGCCTATATTAAAATGCATGAAATGGGTTACGCTCATAGCATAGAAGCAAGAAAAGACAATAAACTTGTCGGTGGTTTCTATGGGGTATCTTTAGGTTCAATATTTTTTGGCGAATCAATGTTCCATACAGAATCAAATGCATCTAAATATGCCTTCGCAAGTTTTGTTTTAGCCTTAAAAGAAAAATCAAACATAGATATCATTGATTGTCAGGTTTACACAGATTATCTTGAAAGTTTTGGTGCTAAATTTATAACAAGAAACCAATATCTGGATATTTTGAAAGACAGAATAAATAAAGAAAGTAAAATATCAGACTGGAAATTACTTTTGTAATTTTTTGATTAAATTTTTTCATTTATTTCATAATATCAAAATGAATTAATTCAAAAACTTGACCGGCAGATTGATTTTAGTTATATTTAAAGTGATATTTTGTTAAACTTATAGTTATCAACGATAATTTTTTAATAATAATTTATATAAATAGAATGTTTTAATAATATATTTTTTATCATTTAAGCTGGTATATATTTATACTTCTAAATTAACAGTAAAATATTTATTAAAAGAGTGCATTTTAATAATTAATTTAATAATTAAATTTAAGGTGAGTAAAAATGAGTTCAAAACTTGTCGAAATTGATAAGATGTTACCTCCTATTATGCCAGTATTTCCTGTGTCGCCAAAACCATTATTTCCAGGAATATTTATGCCTATTGATCTTGAACTTGATGATGAACTTTTAAAGCTTAAAGAACCTCTTGAAAAAAACACCTATCTTTGCGCTCTACTTCTAAAAGATCTCGATAAAGACTTTAATGAAGATAATCTATACAATATTGGGGTTGCAATTAAGATATTAAAAAAGAGTTTTATAAGCTCAAATGTTGTTTCAATGCTATTTTATGCTGTTAAAAGAGTTCAGGTTAAAAGATTTCTAAAAGATGAAAATGGCATTTTAGAGGCTGAAGTCGATTTCATTGAGGAAGAATATGATCCAAATGATCCCGAAATAAGAGCTTATCAGGCAACCATTATAGATATGGTAAGAACTTTAGCCGATCAAAACCATTTTTTTCTTCAAAGAGTTAAGGCTACTGTATTTAATGCCGATTCCCCTTCAAAAGTTGCTGATTTTACTACTTTTGTTCTCGATTTAAATAGAGAAGAACACCAGAAAGTACTTGAAATATTCGATATCAAGAAAAGAATGCATAAAGTTATTGAACTTCTTAGAAATCAGATGCAAATTGCCGAAATCCAGCAAAAAATCCATGATCAAATAAATGAAAAGATAGCAAACCAGCAAAGAGAATTTTTCTTAAGAGAACAGCTTAAGGCTATTAAAAAAGAACTTGGTATATCTGGAGATGAAAAAAGTTTTGAGATCTCAAAGTTTAGAAGACTATTAAAAGAGATGAAATTTGAAGGAGAGATATTAGAAAAAGTCGAGCAGGAAATTGAAAAACTTGAATTTATGGAACCTCAAAGTTCAGAATATGCTGTTATAAGAAACTGGCTCGATCTTGTTTTCTCTTTACCATGGAAAAAAGAAAGTAAAGAATCTATCGACTTAAAAAGGGCGAAAGCAATTCTGGAAAAAGATCATTATGGACTTGATGATGTTAAAAAGAGAATACTTGAATTTCTTGCTGTTAGAAAATTAAATAAAGATATAAAAGGTTCTATTATCTGTCTTGTTGGACCTCCTGGATGCGGTAAAACTTCTCTTGGTAAATCAATAGCTAAAGCGATGAACAGAAAATTCCATAGATTTTCACTTGGCGGAATGAGAGATGAAGCTGAAATAAAAGGACATAGAAAAACTTATGTTGGAGCTATGCCCGGAAGAATTTTAAGTGCACTCAAAATTGTTAAAACCAAGAATCCTGTTATTATGCTTGATGAAATAGATAAACTTGGAATTTCTTATCAGGGTGATCCTGCTGCAGCATTACTTGAAGTTTTGGATCCAGAACAAAATAATGAATTTAGAGATAACTACCTTGAAATACCTTTTGATCTTTCTCATGTATTTTTTATTACAACTGCAAATACTCTGGATACCATTCCAAGGCCTTTACTTGATAGAATGGAAGTCATTAGACTTTCTGGATATATTGATGAAGAAAAATATGAAATAGCAAAAAAATATCTGGTTCCAAAACAGTTAAAAAAACATGGTCTTAAAAAAGATGATATTATTTTTGGAAAGGATGAACTATTATATCTTATAAATAATTATGCAAGACAGGCAGGAGTTAGAGATCTTGAAAAGGAGATTGAAAAGATTTGCCGTAAAGTTGCTACAAAAATTGCACTAAAAGAAGATTATAACAAAAAGTTAACAATTGAAGATATTAGAGAATATCTTGGGGTACCAAAGATTAGAGATGATGAGATGATTAAGATAACAAAACCAGGATTAAGCATAGGATTGGCATGGACAGAGCTTGGTGGAGCTACTTTAGTCATAGAATCATTAAATATTCCGGATTCCAAAGGTTTTAAATTGACCGGACAGCTTGGTGAAGTTATGAAAGAAAGTGCTAATATTGCTCTTTCTTATGTTAGGTCAGTATGCCAGTCTTATGGCGGAAATCCAAAATTTTTTGAAGATAATGAAATACATCTGCACATACCAGAAGGAGCAACTCCTAAAGATGGCCCTTCTGCTGGCATTACAATGGCTACATCTCTTCTTTCACTGGTAATTGGAAAAAAGATTCGTGAAAAGGTTGCGATGACAGGAGAACTTACCCTTACAGGAAGAGTTCTTCCGATAGGTGGCTTAAAAGAAAAGATTGTCGCGGCAAGAAGAGCTAAAATAAGGGAAATCATATTACCAAAAGATAATGATGTAGATTTTGATGAAATTCCAGATTACTTAAAAGAAGGTATTAATTTTCATTTTGTCGATCAGGTAGATCAGGTATTTAAGATAGTTTTCCCTGAAGGCACATTCAATAATTTACCTCAAAAATAGGAGGCACAAGCCAATCTATATTGAGCAGGTTCATAAGCCCTGCTCTTTCTTTGCTTAATATCTTAAGTTCTTTTTTATTGGAATATAATGGACCAGTATAAGGATCATATGTAACAAGAGGATCTTTAAACTGCTCATATCTTAAAATTATATAATCATACAAACTAATTTTACCATTATCAATATTGACTTTTTTCTCTTTTAGTAAATCTAAAACATTATTTGATATTAATGTATTATAATTTCTTCCTAAAACTGCTGCATTTGAATATACAAACCAGTAGTTTATTTTAGCTTCAAAACTATTGGTTAATATTTTGCTGAAAATATCTATATAGATTAAACTCCAATCTACAAGTTGCCCCGATACTATTACATCATTTCCAAATTTATCCATTGGAGAATAATGGCTAAAAGTATATACTTTCTTGCCTGTTTTTTCATAATATTGCTGACAGGTTTGAGCAATAGAGGCAGTGTCTTCTGTATATGCTATAACATCAATACCATCCTCAATCATTTTAGAAGCTATTTTGCATGTCTTTTCAGGTTCTAACCATGAACCCAACCAGCTGACTAATATTTTTGCATTATGATTTACTTCTCTAACTCCTATGGCGAAAGCATTTAGATGTCTAATGACTTCTGGTATTTTATATGCCCCAACATATCCAATAATTCCAGTTTTAGTAATGCCGCCACTTACAAGACCATTTAAATAATATATCTGATATAAATCTACCATATAAGGCATTAGATTCTTTTTTACTGTAAAACCTGCACATGAAAGGAAAATAATATCTGGATATAGATCTGATAGATTTATTAATATTGAATCATAGCTATAACTTGTTGAAACTATTACCTTACATTTTTCTTTTTCTATTAGTTCTTTTACGACATCAGCAAAATTTTCTAAAGAAACATTTTCTCTATAAATTGTTTTTAATCTATTATCAAATTTATTGTTTAATTTTATCCTTCCAGCCTCATGTGAATATGTCCAGCCAAAATCCCCGATACTACCAATATAAATAAAACCTGCTTTAATCTTACCTGATAAATTTTTTATCAAAATTTGTTGATAAATTGTAATAATAATTAATAAAAGAATTATGACAATATTAAAAAAAATTATAAATTTATTTTTCATATTTAATTAATATTATATTTTAATTTTTTTGTTTTTCAAATTCTTCTATTATCTGACTGGATGATGAACATCCAATTCTATCTACCCTGTGTTCAATCAGTTCTTTTACAAAATCAAGTGTTTTAATTCCACCAGATGCCTTAACTTTTCTATCCCAGAATATCATTTTCATAAGAACGATATCTTCCAGTGTTGCTCCTTTATCTGAAAATCCAGTAGATGTTTTAATAAAATCAGCTCCTGCAATATAAGATATGATTGAAGAAATAATTTTTTCTTCAAATGTCAAATATGAAGTTTCTAAAATTACTTTTAAAAATTTTTCACCACAGATT
>JBKBTB010000233.1:0-3036 GCA_046291015.1 Exilispira sp.
GTTATTTGATTCCTCTTGAAATCTCTGACAAAATAAATCAAATTTTTTGCTATCCTCTAAGTACTTATTTTCTATTTCGTTTCCAAAGCTTTTTAGTCTATGTTCTAATTTTTCTATATTATTCTCTATTTCATTAATTTTTGCTATATTTAGTTCTTTAATATTATCAAAATATTTTTGTAATTCTATATTAACATTTTCAATTTTATTTTTAATAATATCATCAAATAAATTAGCCTTATTCTTCATATCTTCAAAACTACTTTCAAATTCTTCCAGCTGTTTATATAACTCTGGTATTCTAAAAACTATATATTCCTTTTCTTTATCCATCCTTTTTATAATATCCTGCATGACACTTTCAATTTTATCTTCACCTGCTTTCTCAAGTTGTACAATCTTTTCATTTATTTTCCTGCTATTCTCTTCTATAATTTGATCATATGAGCTAAATTTTGTCAGCGTTTCATTTATTTTTTGATTTATATCGTTTTCAAGTTTTAATATCCTGTCTTCATTTTCTTTATTTATCTTATCAATGTTTTGAAATATAGAATCTTTAATGTTATTTATCTCTTCATCTATTTCTTTTTTCTTTTTCTCAAAACTTTCTAAATACTCTTCAACTTTAATTCTACCATTATTAATCCTTTCTATTTCACCACTAACCCTTATATTCATCTCCTTTACTTTTTCTTCTATGTTTTGATCATATCTTTCAAGACTTTCATTGATATATGATTTTATTAAATCCAGTTCAGAAAAAACTTCTTCCTTTTTTTGATTGAAATTCTTTAATTCTGCTGTTAAGTTATTCTTATAAAGAATTATTTCTTGAATAAAATTATTTCCCTTATCTGAAAATTCTTTGTAAATATTTTCAAAATCTTTAATATATTTATCCTGATTATTCAATAATGATTGAGTAACTTCAGATATTCTCATTTCGACAAGATTGTTTATTTTTAACTCATATTGATTAATTTTTTTACTCATCTCATCTAAATATTGCGGAATTTTTAATTCAAATTGTTCAATGTTCTCTTTTAATTCTTCTTTTCTTTTTTCAAAACCATCTGTAATATTCTGAATATTATTAATTAATTTTTGATTGACTTCAGAAAAGTATGTTTCAAACTCTTTAATTTTATTTTCTTTTTCTGCTAATATATTTGATAGATCAACATCCAGTTTTTTTTCAAGCTCTTTCAAATTTAACTGATATTTTTCTGAAAAACTATTAATACTATAATTAAGTTTTTCTTCATTTTCTTTTATAACACTTTGAAATTTTGAAAGATATTCATCTTTCAAAATATTTTGCTGTTTTAAAATATCTTCAATTTCTTTTTCAATCTTATCTATTTTTAATTCAATTTCACTTAATGATTGAGAATTAAACATTGACAATTCGTTTTTAGATTGCTCAACGATTGCCCTTGCATCTAAATCGAGATTTGTAAATTTTTTTTCTATTTCTTTATAAATAGTTTCCTGATAATTAGCAATCCTCTGCTCTAAATGAGTAACATATTTACCAACATCTGAAACTTTTGCCTTTATTATCTTATCAACAGCATCCTGGATACTATCGATTTTTTGAGTAACCTGAATAAGTTGTTTCTCGCTTTGCAAAAGATATTCTTCAATCTTTTTGGTTTTTTCTGCAAATGCATTTAATAAATCCTTATTAAAATTTTCCAGCATCTTTTCCGATTCTGAAGATAAAGTATCATCAAAAAGCTCGACTTTTTCTTCCAGTTGCACATGTAGTAGATTGATACTATTTCGTATCGATTCCAGTGATTTTATTTTTTCTTCAATTCTAATTTCATTATTTTTCAGTATTCTTAGGATAGAATCCTCAAACTCCTTTTCTTTTTCATTAAATAATTGACTTATATTATTTTCAAAAGAATTAAAATTCTCTTTTATCTGTTCCAATCTATCATCAAAATTATCCAGACTTATATTGACTTTATTTTCATGTTCAGCCAATATCCTGTCATATTCATGAATAGATGTTAATACTTTTTTACCAAATTCTTCTTTTAATTCTTCAACTTTTTTAATTAATTCACTTTCAATTATTTTAAGTTTTTCAAATTGCATTTTTGCATTTTGTTGAATTACTGAATTTGCCTTTTCATGTAACTCAATTAGATAATTTTCAACCTGTTCTCTCATAGATTCCTGTTTTGAAATAAGTGAATCTCCAAGTGAATTGCATTGATTTTCGACATTTACCAGTTCTTTTTTGAATTGTTCAATTCTATTACCAAAATTTTCTAATTTTGAAATTTCGCTTGCAATAGAATCCTTTAATTCACCCAATTCTCTTATAGATTTTTTAAGTAGATCAATCTCCTGTTTTTGTTCTTGAAATTTTGAAAAGAACAACATTATATCACCATGTTGCTTTTCATATCTTGCTTGCAATGATTGCGCCTGTTTTATGCTAAAATCAATATCAATTGCCAGATCTTTTATTGCCTGCTTTTTTTCAACCACAAAAGCATCCAGTTCTTTAATTGATTTTTCAACAAACAACTTGAGTTTCGAAAGTTGTTGATTAGATTTATCTATAGTCCTGAATAACAGAGAAATTATTATTGAAATAGCCATTGAAATCAAAATTATTGCCAATATTGAAACTCCCATCAAAAACCACCCTTTTACAAAATTTGAATAGTTTTTTTTATAACAAGCAAATTATACAATATAAAAAGTAATTAACAATATAAAATATCAACACAAATATAACAAAAATATATATTTTTTTTATTTTTATGTTTTAATTTTTAATGTATTTAATTTATTTGCTTTTTATTATTAAAATAATATGATTGAAGCAAAATAGTTATAATAAATAATAAATTTTAAATTTAATCTATCTTCTGTAGAAGATATTATTATGAAATTTTAAATAAGAATTATCATTTAATAATTCTTTAATATTATGATTAAAATCAAAATATAGAATTTGGGAAAAAATATTTTAATTAATTAATAGGGGTATTAATAATGAACATTCTT
>JBKBTB010000234.1:0-3023 GCA_046291015.1 Exilispira sp.
TCGATAGCAATTTAATTAAAATTAATCTACTAGTACAAGCAAAATAGAATAAAAAATGTATCGTTAGTTAATTCTTTAGTAATATTTTAAGTAATATTATATAAGATAGATCAAAAAAAAATTTGGGAAAAAATATGGTAAAACAAGTGGACAATAGATTTTTATCTAATGATAATCTTTTTTTAAGAAAGACTAAAAACAAATTATTTAATTTTTCTGTTATTTTATTATCGATCATTGCAATATTACCACTATTTTTTATTCTTGGTTTTATTGTAAAAAAGGGGATTCAAACTTTCTCATTAAATCTTTTTATATACAACACAAGACCTGTTGGTGAACCAGATAATGGTATTTTAAATGCAATTGTAGGTACTTTTATGATGGTAATTACTGCAGCAATATTTTCCAGCATTTTCGGTATAATAATTGGTCTTTTTTTATCTGAAAATAAAGGTAAAAAATTATATTTCATAGTTCGACTCTCAGCAGAAATTATTCAAGGAATACCTTCAATAGTAATTGGAATCTTTGCATATATAATTTTAGTAAAACCTCTAAAACATTTTAGTGCATATGCTGGAAGTTTTGCACTTTTTATAATGATGCTGCCATCTGTTATAATAAATACTGAAGAAACAATTTCAAGAATTCCTTATACAATAAAAGAAGCCGCAATTGCACTTGGAGTTCCTTATTATAAAACAATATTAAAAGTAATTTTACCAAGCGGGATATCCGGAATATTAAGTGGTATTTTAGTTGGTATAGCAAGAATTTCCGGTGAAACAGCCCCTCTTCTTTTTACCGCATTTGGAAACCAATTTTTGTCTTTTAGTTTTTTTAAACCAGTCAATGCAATTCCTCTTGTAATATTTAATTATACTATGAGTCCATATCCAGAGCTTCATAATATAGCATGGAGTTCTGCATTTGTCCTTATCCTATTTGTATTATTGATAAATTTAACTGCAAAATTTGGAGCGAAAAAGTGGAAGATAGAATACTAAGAATCGAAAATTTTTATGTTTCTTATGGGAATAACAATGTTTTGAAAAATATTTCATTTGATGTTAAAAAAAATACAGTAACAGCAATAATGGGACCTTCTGGTTGCGGGAAAACAACTTTAATACGAGCGGTAAACAGACTTCATGATTTGAATTCTAATGTTTCTGTAAAAGGTTCAATATATCTTGATGAACAAAATATTTTTGAAATTGATCCAATACTTCTAAGAAGAAAAGTTGGAATGGTTTTTCAAAGACCAAATCCTTTCCCAACAATGAGTATATATGATAATGTTATTGCTGGCTATAAATTAAATGGAATTCATCTTTCAAAAAAAGAAGCAGATAAGATAGTTGAAGTTTCTTTAACAAGAAGCGGGCTTTATGACGAAGTAAAAGGTGATTTATATAAAAAAGGAACCTTTTTATCTGGTGGACAGCAACAAAGACTTTGTATAGCAAGAGCTCTTGCAATGCAGCCAGAAATTTTGCTTTTAGATGAACCTACTTCCGCACTTGATCCAAAAGCGACATCAAGAATAGAAGAACTTATGATAAGTCTAAAGGAAACAGTGACAATATTACTCGTAACACATAATATAGCACAAGCCGCAAGAGTTTCTGATTATGTCGCATTCCTCTACCTGGGAGAATTAATTGAATTTGGAGCCAGTAAAAAGATATTTACTTCACCTGATTCACCAATAACTGAAGAGTATTTAAGTGGTAAATTTGGTTAATAATAGCTCTATTTAATAAATAAACTAAAAAAATCCCTACATCAAAACAACATTTTAATAAAAAGACAAATTAATAAAAAGACAAAGGAGATTATGATATGATAGATAACATGATGAACGAATTAAAAAGATCTGTTCTTTCATATGGATCATTTGTCAAGGATATGCTGTTAAAAAGCATTGAGGGGATATCAAAAAGAGATTCGAAACTGCTTGAAAATATCTTAAATGATCTTGAACCATATGCAAATATAAAAGAACTGGAAATAGATGAATTTTGTATTTCTTCAATTGCTCAACTACAACCAAAGGGTAAACAACTAAGACAGATAATAATGGCATTAAAAATAAACAATGATCTTGAAAGAATCGCCGATCATGCTGTTAACATTTCTGAAGCTGCCATAGAACTATTTAAATATCCAGCAAGTTCAATTGATGAAAAAATTTTTAGCATGGCTAATCAGGCTATTTCAATGTTTGATGATGTGCTTGCCAGTTTTTCATATGAAGATCCAGAAAAGGCTATGGCTGTTTGCGAATCAGATAATCAGATAGATGAATTAAATAAAAATATTATTATCTCATTTATAAGTAAACCAGTAAATTCGATAGAAGAAAAATCAACTTCTCTTTCACTGGTTCTTATAGCTAGAAACCTTGAAAGGATAGCAGATTTAGCCACAAATATAGCAGAAGATGTTTATTATATTGCAACAGGGAAAGTATTAAAACATCATGCACTGGAAGATAAGTAAAAATGGAAGATAAATTCAAAAATAAATAAAATTTTTATAGTTGATAAAATATTCTTAGTTTTCTATTCAAATATTCTCTTTTAATAATTCTATCCACAGAAAGTTTGCCAGTCAATATACTCATTGGAACACCGGCTGGACTATATACCCATTGACCTGCTTGAAAAATATTTTTAAATGGAGTTATAACAGATTTTGTAGATTGTAAAAGTCTGTTTATCACTGGCATTGATTCTGTAAAAGCCCAACCAACTATTGACCCCTGAAAACTTCCTATTCTTTTTTCTATTGATAAAGGAGTAAAAGAGAATTTAGAAATAATTTTATTTTTTATTCCAGGATATATTGTGTTTTCAAGTATATCTAAAATATAGTTCTCAATTGTTGCTACAAATTGATCAAGCCAGCCAGATTTTTCAACATTTTTAAATAATTGATAATCAGTTAAAATGCTTAATATTATACCGGTTTTATTGTCATCTGACATATTTTTATCTTTTAAGCAAGGTATAGAA
>JBKBTB010000015.1:0-15907 GCA_046291015.1 Exilispira sp.
ATCACCATAAGCGATACCATAAAGTGGTAATCCATATGTGTAAGGGGATGTTGATGGTGCATTCCATATTTTACCATCGTTACTGTAGGAAATTTTACCATTATAACCAACATAGATTAAAGTATCTGAATTAAATGCTAAATCTATTGCCTCATAATCATGTGGAATAAATGAAATTTTTAGAACAAAATTTTCTCCAGATGGACCTACTGGACCTGTTGGACCTACTGGGCCTGTTGGGCCTACCGGGCCTGTTGGGCCTACCGGGCCTACTGGACCTATTGGACCCTGACAGGATATAATGATAAATAGAAAAATACTCAAAAATAAAATAAATAAAAGTTTTTTCATAATTTTTCTCCTTTACTAAATAATAAAAAGTAGCAAAGATTTTTTTAATTTCTGCTAATAGAAAAATTTGGGTGATTATCTAATTTTATTAGTTAGTAGGAATTAAAAATACTGAAAATTGGATTTGTTTTTGCTATATGATTTATCATAAAATATAAATCAGTAAATGTCAACTAATATATTGGATATTCTATAAAATAATAATTAAATATGATTTTTTTAATTCTTAATATTATTAATCAATATTTATTAATAAATTATTAAGGATGCAAAATATTGAAAATTTTTAACGCAAATATATAATTTAGCTGGATTAAACCTATAAAACCTATAATTTAAAGCCTATAATTTATAGAGGAAGTTTTATGATAATTAAACCAGATAATTACTTAAAAAAAGATTCATCTTATAAATTAAATAATTTAAGAAAAGATATTCTTGAAAGTCTTGAATATGGCTTAAATAGTGTAGATCCTTTTTTATCTGTTAATAATTTATTAATTTTAGATAATAATAAAATAAAAATTGAAGATCAATATTTTGATTTAAGTAATATTAAAAACATTTATCTTGTAGCATTTGGTAAGGCAGCATTAAAGATGAGTATTGCAATTATTAATAAAATCAGGATAGATTATGGTATTATTTCCTCAAATCAAGCAATAAATTCTTTGTTAGATAAACTTGATCAAACAGCAAATGAATATGGAAATATAAACTTTGACATAGAATTAATTAAACAAAATTCATCTAAAATTATATACATTAAAGCCGGACATCCTTTACCAGATGAAAATTCTATTTTAGCTGGTAGCAAAATTGTTAATATTATTGAAAATGTAAAAGAAGATGATTTAGTTTTTATTTTAATATCCGGAGGAGGTTCTGCTCTGGTTGAAAGCTCATTAATCCCACTTGAAAAATTAAAAAACTTAACAGAAGATTTACTTAAAAAAGGAGCCAATATTAATGAATTAAATACTATAAGAAAGCATCTTTCAAGAATAAAGGGTGGTAATTTATTAAGAATTTGTAAGGCAAAAGTTATATCACTTATACTTTCTGATGTTCCCGGTGATCCTTTTGATGTTATAGCTTCTGGTCCGACATATTTTGATTCTTCAACTTTTAATGATGCATATAATATTTTCAAAAGATTTCAGCTGGATGAAAAATTTCCTGATATAAAAAGAATTTTTCAGGATGGAATTAACGGAAAAATTTCAGATACCTTAAAGGAGGAGAATTATAATAAATTAAAATCAGAAGGGAAAATTTTTAATATTCTTGTAGGTTCAAATTTTATCTGTTGTCAAAATATTATAAATAATCTTAAAAGCAAAAATTACAATATATTTTATCCTGGATCTCTTTTAGAAGGAAATGCCGAAGATGCTGCGAAAATATTTTCTGGATTTTTAAAATCTGCATATAAAGGTCAATTTCAATTATATTTTACTTGCAGTAAAGATTCAAATGAAAATTTATTTCCTTTAGCCATTATTTGGGGGGGTGAAACTACAGTTATAGTAAAAGGAAGTGGAAAAGGTGGTAGAAATCAGCATTTTGTTTTATCATTCCTTGATAATCTGGAAAAATTTTCTGAAATTGAAAGATTAAAAGAAAATTTTTTATTTTCAATTTGCAGTTTTGGAACAGATGGAATAGATGGAGTATCGCCAGCTGCTGGAGCAATTGCTGATAACTGGACATTAGATTATATAGAAAAAAACAAAATTGATCTAAATTATTTTATATCAAATAGCGACTCTTATAGTTTTTTTGATAAAGTAAAAGATGCTATCATTACAGGTTCTACAGGTACAAATGTTACCGATATCGGGATATTATTAATTGATTTAAATAAAGATCAAAAATTTAATAAAAAATAAAAATTTTAATATATTTAAATATAATTGAAATTTAACCAATTATTTCATAATAATTAAAAAAATCAGGGGGATTATATCCCCCCTTTTATGATATATGAATATATTATTCAATCTTGCATAATTTATCTTTTATATGAATAATATTTTACATGAAAAATAAAGATAAAATTAATACGCCGGCAATTGCTCCAATCCCTGTGAAAAGAGAACCCAATGTTTGAAGTCTATAACCCTGCCCGACATCCATATCTGAAAATTTTGTTACTACCCAGAAATATGAATCATTTGCATGAGAGACTACCATAGAACCAGCACCAATGGCAAGAACAACAAGGGCCTTTTGAGGTGTTGTTGTAAAACCAAGACTTGATAGCATAGGTGCTAAAATAGATGAAGTTGTTATAAGAGATACTGTTGAAGATCCCTGAGCAGTCTTTATTGCAGCAGCTATTATAAAAGGCAATAATAACCCGAGATTTAATTTTGCTAGAATATTTCCCAGATAATTTCCAACACCACTTGCCCTTAAAACACTACCCAAAGATCCACCTGCTCCTGTTATTACAAGAATAATGGCAGATGTTTTGATCGCTTCTCCAACCCATCCGTCAAATACTTCCCTTTTCCACCCGGTCATAATAGATGCTATAAATACACCAACTAAAAGAGCGATATTTGGATTACCGATAAAAACCATTATCTGCTTTACAATTCCTTTACCAAAAGGATTTGTTGGGAAAGATGCTATTGAGTTTAATGCTATTAAAACTAAAGGAAGAATTATTGGTAAAAATGACATTGCTGGTGATGGTAGTTTTTTAAAACTTGCTTTTAAATCTTCAAAAGTTCTGCCAGAAGAGGCATCTATATTAATTTTTTTTCCATATTTAATAGAGAAGAACCAGCCAGCAAGTAAAGCTGGTATAGAAGCAATAAGCCCCAGCATTATAACCACTCCTAAGTCAGCACCAATATTTCCAGCAGCAGCTATAGGACCCGGTGTTGGCGGGACAAGACAATGTGTGGAATATAAGCCCATACTAAGTGATGTTGCCATAACAGCTAATGATACACCTGCTGCCTGTGCCAGGCTTCTATTCAGAGCTTGTAAAATAACAAAACCAGAGTCACAAAAAACAGGTATGGATACTATATATCCCGCAATACCTATTGCTAAAGGAGAATTTTTTTTGCCAACAACTTTCAATATTGATTCAGCCATTACTATAGCAGCACCACTTTTTTCAAGAAAATATCCTAAAATAGTTCCTAAAACAATAACTATTCCAATGCTTGTTAATGTACTGCCAAATCCACTGGTTATAAGTGTTATAATACCCTGTATAACTTCATCATCTTTTTTGACATCCAATATAGCAGGTTTCCCTGTAAAAATATAAGAAAGAATACCATAAAGTAAAGCAGAGAGCAGTAAAACTAAAAAAGCATTTACTTTTAGTTTTGCAGTCAGGTAAATAATAAAGGCAATGGTAAACAACAAAATAAATGTCTGAATTAGACCAGATGCCATAAGATACCCTCCTTATTTATTTAAATAATATAAACAAAACTCTAAAATAGATTATATATAATATTTTATTTAAATCAAAACTGTTTTTATATTGTATATTTTACAATTTAATAAAAAAATTATCTTTTGGCATAACAATAAATACAATTAAATTTACAACTATTGTAAAAACCAATATCTTTGCTGAAAATACAATTACATTCTTTTCTCTGCCCTCTATCTTTAAGATTTCTTTTATTTTTATTATTTAAAAGAGAAGTATTTTTCTCAATACTATATCCTAAAAATTCCATAAGTATTTTATCATCATTAAAAAGTCTTATCATAAGTTCATCATCAACGCATTTATTATGCATTATATTATATCTGCTTAAATCTATATTTTCACTGCATGTAGAAACTTTGAAATCTGGATTAATTTTTTTCCATTGTAAAATTAAAGCTGATAATTTTTTCGAAAATTCAATCTTTTGATTTTCGGTAAATTCGTTTTTGAAAATATTTTCCTTATTGAAATTTTTATTACCATATCTTATAAGTCTTCTCTGAACATTTTTGTAGCAGTCTATATCAACAAAACTGACAACTAATTTCTCTGTAAAGAATTTAAGTTTATTTCCAATATATCTTATTCTATCTATAAGATCATCAATTTTTAAATTTTTTGATAAAACAAGTGGATCGAATCTCCATATCACTCTTTCCCTACCAATTTTTCTGGAAAGATTAATGAAGGTTTTTATCCTTTCATAAATTGATGGTAGATTAGATTCAAAACCTTCATTTTCATAATCATTTAATGTAAATTGAAAATAATAATTTATCTTTTTTTCATCAAGAATTTTCAAATAAGGCAAAATAGGCTGGGGATATTTTGACCAGAAAACAATAACTCTAACTTTTTCAAAACTTATATATTTTGAATATTTTTTATTAAATGGATTTTCCCAAAAGAGAAAACCTTTATTTAGTCTATTAAAAAACCATTTTGAATAAAAAGCTGGTATATCTGTTGCCCTGCTGGCAGACAATATAAGAGGTGCGATAGCCTTATGATACCTACCATCTTCAGCTTTTATTTCAACTTCTTCCCATATTTTATCCATATTTTCAATTCTTATTTAATCAATCCAATATCCTTTCTGAAATGCATATTTTCAAAATTTATCTTATCTGTCATACTATAAACTTTATTTCTTGCTTCATCTATATTTTTTCCATTACCAACAATGGTTAAAACTCTCCCCCCATCTGTAAATAAATTACCATTAATATTTTTAACTGCAGAAAAAAATATTTTAATCTGATTTTCTAATTCTATATTTTTTAATTCCATTAAATTAGAAATTCCATTTATCATAAAACCTTTTTTAAATTTTAATGGATAACCAGATGATGCATAAACTAAAGCTAAGGTATAACCATCTTTCCATTTAAGATTAATTTTATCAAGATTACCTGAAATTGTTGCTTCGATAACTTCATTGAAATCATTTTCCAGAGCAAAAAGTATTGCCTGTGTTTCTGGATCACCAAATCTAACATTATACTCAAGAAGATAAGGACCATTTTCTGTAACCATTATTCCAAAAAAAAGTGCTCCTTTATAAAGTAAATTTTCATTTTTCATTGCATTAAATGTAGGATTCATGATATCCTCTATGAATTTTATATAGTTATCCTTATCTAAAAATGGATTTGGTGCTACTGCCCCCATTCCTCCAGTATTTGGTCCCTTATTTCCATCAAATACCTGTTTATGATCTTTGGCAGTTAAAAGTGGCAAAAATATTTTACCATCACACAAAACAATAATAGAAGCCTCAAATCCTTTCAAATATCTCTCTATGACAGCTTTGTTTCCAGCTGTTGAAAAAATATTTTCGATAAATAAAGATTTACAAAAATCCTCTGCCTGCTCAAAATTTTCTGCTACAATAACCCCTTTACCAGCAGCAAGCCCATCAGCCTTTATCACTACCGGATATTCACCTTTTTCTTTCAAATATTCAATAGCCTGCCGATAAGAAAATACCTCATAAAAATCTGCTGTTTTTACCTTATATTTCTTCATTAGCCTCTTAGCAAAAATTTTACTTCCTTCAAGAATAGCAGACTTTTTTTCTGGACCAAAACAAATTATATTTTTTTCATTAAATTTATCTACCAGTCCATTTACAAGATATTGTTCAGGTCCAATTATTACTCTATCAATATTTTCTTTTAAGGCAAATTCTAATAGCTTATCTTCATTTTCAGCTTCAACACCAGAACATTTATTTTCAAGAATTATGCCATCACTTGCTGGCCAATTGTATACTTTTTCAACTTCATTTGAAAAGGAAAGTTTATAGGCTAAAGCATGCTCTCTTGCACCATTTCCAATAACTAAATACTTCACAATCAAACCTCAAATAATTTATAATAAAATACATAAATTTTTAATGCTTAAAATGTCTTACCCCGGTAAATACCATTGGAATTTCATACTTATTGCAAAGCTCTATAACAGCCTTATCATTTATTGAACCGCCTGGTTGAATTATTGCTGAAATCTTATGCTTTTTAGCCTCCTCTATGACATCTGTAAAAGGGAAAAAACCATCAGAAGCTAACACAGCATTTTCCGGTGTTCTTGCAAGTGCATTTTGTGCTGCCCAGATTCTGCTTGTTTGCCCTCCACATATACCACATGTTACTTTGTCTTTAGCGGTAACAATAGCATTGGATTTGACAAATTTGCATACCTTCTGAGCAAATATTAAATCTTCAATTTGCCTATTATCTGGTTTTTTTTCTGTTACTACAACAAAATTTTCCTCTTTTTGGTTATCTATAAAAGTATCCTGTTGCTGAACAAGTAACCCACCATCAATAGATGAAAATTCATATATTTCAGATGGTCTTGTTTCGAGCTTGATAAGTCTTAAATTTTTTTTCTTTTTTAATATTTGTAAAGCATCTTCTGAAAATTCCGGAGCAATAATTACCTCTAAAAATATACTGACAAGTTTTTCAGCGAAATTTTTTTCTATTTTTTGATTTGTAGCAATTATACCCCCAAAAATTGAAAGACTGTCTGCATTATATAATCTATCATAAAGATCCTCAATTCTATCTTTACCTTCAACAACAGCACATGGGACATTATGTTTTACAGCAGCAATTGCTTTTTCTGTAAATGTATATGCAATCTTTACTGCGCTATCTATATCCCTAATATTGTTATAAGAAAGTTCCTTACCATTTAATATTTTTATATTATTAAATATACCTTTTCCATCTGTTTTTAAGTATAGATATGCCTTTTGATGTGGATTTTCACCATATCTAAGTTGCGAACCAAGTTTATATGAAAAACAAGCATAAGGAAGTTGTTCTTCTTTTGCTAAAAATCTTGCTATTGCTGCATCATATGAACTTGTTAAACTAAAAACCTTTGCCGCAAGTTTTCTTCTTGTATCCAAATCCATTGAACCAGTTTGAAGTTTTTCTAAAACAATATCATAATCTTTTGGGTCTACAATTACAATAACATCTTTAAAATTTTTTGCCGCTGACCGGATCATGGCTGGACCACCAATATCTATAAATTCAATAAGATCTTCTTCATCGCTAACAGTTTTTTGTTTTTCGAAAAATGGATACAAATTCACAATAACTATATCTATAAGATTTATATTAAGCCTTTCACAAGTTTTTAAATCATCAAGATTATCTCTTCTTGCTAAAATTGCTGCATGAATATCTGGATGAAGAGTCTTAACCCTTCCATCCATAATCTCGTTAAATCCAGTTATTTCACTGACCTCTTTAACATATATATTATTTTCTTTAAGTAATTTATAAGTCCCTCCGGTAGAAATAATCTGATAACCAAGATTATTTAATTTAAAAGAAGTTTCGATTATATTTGTTTTATCATATACAGAAATTAATGCTCTTTTAACTTTTTCCATAATACCTTCTATTTTCGAATAATACCTTATTTTTTTATAATAACTTATCTTATTATATATTACTTCAATTTTATATATTACTTCTATTTATTTATGTAATCCTTCATTCTTTTATAATTTTCTAAATTATTATTTTCAATATATTTTTATCATCCATTACTTATATTAATTATTATTCAAGAATTTTAACTTTTCTTCCATTGATTTTAATTTTGTTTAGAGAAATTAACCTGATTGTCTCGACAATAAGTTGATGTTCAAAAATTGAAATTCTTTCTGAAAGGCTATTTTCATCGTCATCTTCAAAAACTGGAACTGCATATTGAAAAATTATTGGACCACCATCTATATTCTCATCTATAAAATGAACAGTACAGCCGCTTATTTTTGAACCATATTCAATTACCTTTTTGTGTACTTTTGCACCATACATCCCCTTACCACCAAATGATGGAAGTAATGCTGGATGAATATTTATTATTTTATTCTTAAATTTATTAATTATTTTTTCACCTAAAATTGAAAGGAATCCTGCGCAAACAATTAAATCTAAATTTTTGGGAAGAATATCAAGAATTTTTTCATCAAAATTACTGGATTTTCTATCGACTAAATATGTTTTTATATTATTATCTTTTGCCCTTTTCAGTGCATAACAATCTCTATCAGCAATAACAACAGATATTTCAACATTTAGATATCCCTTTTTGATTGCATCTATAATTGCAGCAAGATTTGTCCCATTTCCTGAAACTAAAACAGCTATTCTAAACAAATTCCCCCCTTTTCTTCTTTAATATATCCAATTTCATATGATTTAAATCCAAAACCATCAAGGAAATTAATTGTTTTTTTTGAATCATCTTTTGAAACAATTAGAACAAACCCTATACCCATATTAAATGTATTGTACATCTTGTTTTCATCAATTCCAAAACTCTTTATATATTGAAATAATCTTGGGACTTCATAACTTTTTTTATTTATTACTGCTGTAAGTTCTCTGCAAAACATTCTTGGAATATTTTCAATAAAACCACCTCCAGTTATATGTGCCATGCCTTTTATCTGAATAATTTTTGACAGTGCAAGCACTGGTTTTACATATATAAATGTTGGTGTTAATAATATTTCTCCTATTGGTTTGCCTTCAAACTCGGCATCAAAATGTCTTATTATTTTTCTTACTAGAGAATAACCATTTGAATGAAGACCAGAGGATTCTATGCCTATTATAATATCATCTTTTTCAATTTTGGAACCATCAATAATTTTATTTTTATCTACAACACCAACAGCAAAGCCAGCAAGATCATACTCACCTTCAGGATAAAAACCTGGCATTTCAGCAGTTTCGCCACCAACTAAAGCACAACCTGCCTCAAGGCATCCATCTGAAACACCTTTTACAATAAGTCCGGCTATTTCCGAATTTAACTTACCACAGGCAAGATAATCTAGAAAAAAAAGTGGTTTTGCACCATGACATAAAATATCATTTACACACATTGCGACACAATCAATTCCAACTGTATCGTATTTTTTTAATTTCATTGCAATATCAATTTTTGTTCCAACTCCATCTGCACCGCTAACTAAGACCGGGTATTCAATCCCCTCTTCTCTAAGTTTTGATATATCAAAAAGAGATGCAAAACTTCCAATACCATTCAATACAAATGAATTAAATGTTTTTGCAGCATGTTTTTTGATAATATTAACAGCTTTATAGCCTTCTTCTATATCCACACCAGCTTCTTTATAATCCATATATACCTTCCTAAAATATTGATTATAAAATTATTATTATATCATCTTATGCATTAAAATTTTTACTATTTTTCTATCATCTAACAAAATAATGCTCCTATTTATTACTACCTTTTTATTATTTTTTTTTATTATTTTTTTATTATTTTTTTATTATTCTTTTTTAGTTATCATTTTTTTATTTAGCATTATTTATAAAATATTTTTTATTCTATATTTTCAAACAGAACAATATCATTATATGTCGCGGATTGAGGATAAATTCCTTCAAAACAGCCAAGACAAAATCCATTATTTTTTCCAAGAGATTTAAGAAGACCATTTATTGAAAGATAAGAAAGGCTATCACAACCTATTTCATCTCTTATCTGTTCAATATTTTTATTTGCACCTATAAGCTCACTTCTTAAAGGTGTATCTATTCCAAAATAACAGGGAAATTTAACTACGGGAGAAGCTATGGCAAGATGAACCTCTTTTGCTCCAGCATTTCTAATCAATTCGACAAGTCGTTTACTTGTAGTTCCTCTAACTATTGAATCATCTATTAAAAGAACTCTTTTATTCTCTATATTCACTTTTAGAGGATTTAATTTTACCGATACCTTCTCTTCCCTTACTTGCTGTTGTGGATTAATAAATGTTCTTCCTACATATTTGCTCTTAATAAAACCGATAGCATTTGGTATACCAGATTCTTCCGAATATCCAATTGCAGCAGCAATACCAGAATCCGGTATTCCAACGACAATATCTGCATTTACTTTATGTTCCTGGTAAAGGTATCTACCCGCTTCAACCCTTGTCTTATAAACAGAAATTCCATCTATAAAACTATCCGGTCTTGCAAAATAAATATACTCGAAAGCACATGTCATTAAATTTGTTTTTTCATACAATGAAAAGCTTTTTAACCCATTCTCATCTATTATTATTATCTCTGCTGGCTTTATGTCTCTAATAAACTCTCCACCAACAGCATCTATTGCACAGGTTTCAGAAGCAATGATAAAACTTGAGCGTATTTTCCCCAAACATAAAGGCCGAATCCCATTTGGATCCCTTGCGGCAATTAGTTTATCCTTTGTTAAAACAATAATTGCAAAAGATCCTTTAACAGCCAGAATAGCATCTAAAACGGCTTTTTCAATACCTCTTGAAAGATTTTTAGCAATAAGATTAAGAAGAACCTCACTATCACTATCTGTCTGAAATACAACTCCACTATCTTCCATCAATTCTTTTAATATAGATGCATTTATAAGATTCCCATTATGTGCTATTGCAATCTTACCAATTTTCGATTCAGCAACAATTGGCTGAGCATTATTTATATTGGAAACTCCAGTTGTAGAATATCTAACATGTCCAATCGAAGAAAAACCAGTCATCTTCTCAAGAATTTCACTATTAAAGATATCACTAACAAGCCCCATTCCTTTATAAAAGTTTAAATCTGTTCCATCACTTACAACAATACCTGCAGACTCTTCGCCTCTATGTTGAAGCGCACACAATCCATAATAAGTTATAGCAGAGACTTTTTTTACAGCAAATTCATCAATAGCTTCTAGCTGATTTTTTTCATGAGGCGAATAAATTCCAAAAACACCACATTCTTCCCTAAATTTATCAGGATTAAATTTATCAAAATTTAATTCATTCATTATTCTTTAGCTCCAATTATATCTTTATACCCAATCTTTTCAATATTTCTTCATAAGCTTCAATAACATTTCCAAGATCCCTTCTGAATCTATCTTTGTCCAGTTTTTCATTTGTCTTTTCATCCCATAATCTACAAGTATCAGGAGATATTTCATCAGAAAGTAAAATTTTTTTATTATAAATCCCAAATTCAAGTTTAAAATCAATAAGTTTTATGCCAGCATTTTTAAAATTAGATATCAAAATTTCATTTATTCTCTTTGCCAAAAAGTATATTTTTTTTAACTGGCTTTTAGTGGAAATACCAAGAGCAATAACATGATAATCATTTATAAGAGGATCATGAAGTTCATCATTTTTATATGAAAGTTCATAAACGACCTCTTTTAAGGCAGTTCCCTCTTCTATACCATATCTTTTTGCCATACTTCCTGCAGCTACATTTCTAACTATAACTTCAAGTGGTATTATCTTTGTTTTATAGCAAAGCTGACTTCTATCATCAATTCTTTTTATAAAATGAGTTGGTATACCTTTTCTATTTAAATCTTCAAACAATGCAGATGATATTAAGTTATTCAATAAACCTTTACTCTCTATCTTAGCCTTTTTCTGACCGTCAAAAGCAGTTGCATCATCTTTATAATATATCACAACCTTATCTCTATCATATTCATATACTTTTTTTGCCTTGCCTTCATAAAGTAATTTTAAATTTTCTATCATTTTTCCTCCTCATTAAATACTTTATAATTACCAATTATTATTAATTTGAATTTGAATATTGCTTCTTCTTTATTGTTAAATAGATTCTATATCCATTTTATAATTAATCATTAAAGTATTTTATAGCGGATTTAAATATAGGTTCTGCCATTATTTGTGGACAATTTTTTATTCTTTTTTCTACTACTCTTTCACTATGCCCCATCTTTCCAAGTATCAGTCCATTATAACTTATTATAGATTCTATGGAGAAAAGTGAACCATTTGGATTATCTGGAAAATCTATGGCAGCTTCGCCATTTTCATCGACATATATTGATGAAACCTGATTATTTTTAAAAAGCTGCTCACAAACCTGTTTGGATGCAAAAAATCTGCCTTCACCGTGAGAAACTGGAATAAAATATATTTTATCATAATCTGTTAATATATGCCATGGAGATCTATTTGGTAAAACCTTACAATATACAAATCTTGAAACATGACTGCCTATAAGGTTTTGAACAAGTGTGGGATCATTTTCATCATTTTCAGTAATCTTTCCATAAGGAAGAAGTCCAGATTTTATTAATGCCTGAAAACCATTGCAAATACCAAGAATCAAATTCTTATTTTCAAGATGTTTTTCAATAGATTTTCTAATTTTTTCTGTTCTTATAAATGCTGCTATAAATTTACCACTTCCATCTGGTTCATCTCCCATAGAAAAACCACCTGGAAGACATATTATTTGACTTTCTAATATTTTTTTTGAGCACTGTTCAATAGATTCATTAAGTAAATCCTTATTTAATGTTTTAACAACAAATATCTCAACTTCAGCGCCGGCTTTTGCAAAAGCCCTTGATGTGTCAAATTCGCAATTTGTCCCATTGAATACAAGAATTAAAGCTTTTGGCTTTTTATTGTATGAAATATAAGTATTAGATAATTCAATTTTCTTTTTAGTTTCAATATCCCTGACATAATTGTTTTGCAAATAATTTTTATTGATAAGATTTTTTAACTCTTCTATTGAATAAAGAGGCTTTATTTCGGTTTTTATTGGAAAGATATCTTCAAGTCTTTGATTTGCAGCTTCTATAAGTTCATCGATAGGATATCTTTTAATTTGATATTTATTATCTTTATCTTTTTCAAAAATTTCAAACTCTGTTTTATCAGTCGTTTTTCCAAGAATAAAAATTCTTTCAAAAAACTCAGATATATATTGTTTTTCAAAATTATCTTTTCCATTTATTTTATTTTCAATATTATTAAACTTAATATCATTACTTAAATTTTTATTCTTAAGATTTTCTTCTATATTTTTTAACTTAAAATTCAAAAACTTTTCTAACAATTCATTTTCATTTAATTCTGTTTCAAAAATTATTGAACCATATCTTGATTGCTCTATAATTTTGTATTTATTTAAATATTTATTTTTGCTGTCATTCATAGATAAATCATTACCAAAATTAAAATTTGAATGATATGAATCTAAACTAAAAGAAAATCCAATTTTATTTCCAAGGCAGCTTTTAATTAGAGATTCTTTAACTGAATAGCTTCTTACAGATCTTGAAGAGATAATAATTTTATTGTCAACAAGATATTTAAAAAACCTGAAGTTTTCTATTAGTATATCTTTTTCTAAAAGCATATTTTCACGCATTGGAACATGTAGTAAATATATAAAACTATTTTTATTTATAAAATTAGAAGGTATAATATTATCTTCATCTTCAACTGCTACTGCAAATGAAATAAGGGTTGGAGGGACATCAATCTCTTTAAATGTTCCAGACATACTATCTTTACCGCCTATTGCAGGAATTTGTAGGTCAATTTCGGCTTGCAAAGCACCAAGCATCGCAGAAGTTACAATTCCCCATTTTTCTTCTGAAGTTGTTTTACCAAAATATTCCTGAAGAGAGAGTCTGGCTTTTGAGTAATCTGCACCCATTGCGACAATTTTTGTTATAGATTCTATTATAGAATAATAAGCTCCAAGATATGGATCTATCTCACAAAGATATGGATCAAATCCCATACTCATCAATACTGCCTTACCACTTTCTATATTGTAAATATCTGGTAAAGCGAATGCCATCCCTTCAGAAGGGGATAACTGATACTTGCCTCCATATGGTAAAAGTATTGTTAATCCACCTATAGTAGAGTCAAACATTCTTGATAAGCCAGTTTGCAATGATATATTTAAATTTTTTAATAAGTTGATAGAATTTAAGTTATTGTAATTTTCAAAATATTTTATTGTTTTTTCTTTTGAATAATTTTTAATAATTGCTTTTGCATATCTTTTTGCTCCTTTTGAATCAAGCAAATCTCTTGAAATTTGAGCAATAATCTTATTTTTATAATAATAAGTAACATAATTACTATCTACAACATCTGCAATATAAGTAGCTTCTAAATCCTCATCTTTTGCATATTCTATGAATTTATTCAAATCATTTCTATCTATGACCACAGCCATTCTTTCCTGTGATTCAGATAAAATAACTTCATCTGCTTTTAAACCTTTATATTTTAATGGTATTCTATCAATATAGATATTTAGTCCTTTTGCAATTTCACCAACTGCTACAGCGACACCTCCTGCACCAAAATCATTGCATCTTAAAATAAGTCTGCTTACAGAAGGATTTGTTAAAAATCTTTGCAATTTTCTCTCAATAACTGGATTTCCTTTTTGTACCTCACTTGATGCATAATATAATGAAGATTCATCATGGTCTTTTGAAGAACCTGTAGCTCCTCCAATGCCATCCCTTCCAGTTCTTCCACCAACTAAAATCACAATATTACCAGACTGCGGTCTTTTCCTTACAACATTCTTTTTAAGAGTAGCCCCGATAACAGCTCCGGCTTCAAGTCTTTTAGCGACATATCTCTCATGATAAAGCTCAATAACCTGACCTGTTGCTAATCCTATCTGATTCCCATAAGAAGAAAATCCTTTGGCAGCAAAAGTTGTAATCTTTCTTTGAGGTAACTTCCCTTTAAGCGTCATTTCAACATCTTGATTTGGATCAGCACTTCCACTTACTCTCATTGCTCCAAAGACATAAGCTCTTGCTGAAAGCGGGTCTCTTATACATCCACCTATACATGTTGAGGCACCTCCAAAAGGTTCTATCTCTGTTGGATGATTATGAGTTTCATTTTTAAATTCAATAAGCCATTCTACTTTATTTTTGTCTTCAATTACTATACTGCATGCATTATTTTCTTCAGAATCTTCAACATCCATAAGTTTTTTATTTTTCTTTAAGTATCTTGCATAAAAGGTCGCAAGTTCCATAAGGGTAAATTTTCCATTAATCCCTATATTTTCAATTTTATCTCTTAATTTAATAAAATTATTAAATGTTAAAATAGCCGGTATATCTAAATAAGTATTTTCATTATTTTTCAATTCTAATTCTGTATTAAAAGTTGTATGCCTGCAATGATCTGACCAGTAGGTATCTAAAATTTTAAGTTCTATAAAATTTGGTTCTCTGTCTTCTTTTAAATAATTATCATAAATTAATCTTAAATCATCCACACTCATGGCAAGGTTTAGTTTTTCTTTTATCCTTTTAAAATTAAAATTCTTATCCTCTTTAATTTTTATTTCATCTTTTAATGATATATAATCCAGACTGCTAAAATCATTAACATTTTCAGTGTTATCATTACCAAAGTTTTCTAAATCTATTATATATGAGTCAACAGGGTTAACAAGATAATTTTTAATTTTCTCAATATCGATTTCATTTAAATTTCCAGAAATACAATAAATCTTCGCTGTTTTTACCTTAATATTTTCAATTTTACTAACAAGACTGATGCAACTTGCTGCAGAATCTGCTTTTTGATCATACTGTGCTGGTAAAAGTGCAACAGGAATAATAGTAGCAAACTTTTTATTATTTTTAATGCAATCAGGCAGATTATCAAAATAATAATTTTCAGCCATCTTTTCTACTAATGATGATAAAATATAATTCTTAGCAAGA